>JAIMBJ010000073.1 GCA_023511455.1 Bacillota bacterium | reverse complement strand
ATATAGACAGCTCCCGACGCTGCGGGAGAGGGGAGTATGACCTCAACCCGTCCCCTCCCCTGCAAGGCGAGGGGCTTCGCGGACTCCCCCGTCCGTTGCAGGGAAGGGTGTTGGGTGGGCAAGTGAAATCTGCCTCAGATGACCACCGCCCCCGAATCATGTATAATAATCCTGCGTCACACCGTAGAACCTGGAGGTTGTTGCCCTTGCAACGCTGGAAACGCACGCACTTTTGCGGGACATTGCGACCGGAACATATCGGTCAACAGGTGATATTGAACGGCTGGGTGCACCGCAGCCGCGACCATGGGGGGTTGATTTTCATCGACCTGCGCGACCGCAGTGGGCTGGTGCAGATAGTGTTCGACCCCAGTAAGGCTCCTGAAGCACATGCCCTTGCCGAAACGGTGCGGGCAGAGTACGTGTTGTCGGTGCAGGGAACGGTTCGGCGTCGGCCAGAAGGACTGGAAAACCCCAAACTCGCAACTGGCGAGGTGGAGGTGCTGGTCAATGAAGCAGAAATACTCAACACTTGCCGCCCCCTGCCCTTCCAGATTGCCGACGAGAACCTGAACGTGGACGAGTCCATCCGCCTGCGGTACCGATACCTCGACCTGCGCCGACCGGAGATGTTCTGCCGCCTCGAGCTGCGCCACAAAGTGGTCAACCTCATTCGGCAGTTCCTCAATGAGCGCGGCTTCATCGAGGTGGAAACCCCTATCCTGATAAAGTCCACACCAGAGGGCGCGCGCGACTACCTGGTGCCCTCGCGGCTGTATCCAGGGCACTTCTACGCCCTGCCACAGTCGCCCCAACAGCTCAAGCAGCTGCTCATGGTGGGCGGGGTGGAGCGGTACTACCAGATTGCCAAGTGCTTCCGTGACGAGGACACCCGCGCCGACCGCCAGCCAGAGTTCACCCAGCTCGACCTCGAGATGTCCTTCGTGGAGCAAGAGGACATCCTGCAGCTCATCGAAGAGATGACCATCTTCGTGGTGGAATCGGTATCCAGCAAGAAGATGATAAAGCCCTGGCCCCGCCTCACTTACGATGAAGCGATGGCGCGCTACGGCACCGACAAGCCAGACCTGCGCTTTGGACTGGAGCTGGTGGACCTCTCGGGGGTGCTGGCGAATACGCAGGCGCAGGTGTTTCGCGCTGCGCTGGACAGCGGCGGACAGGTAAAAGCTATCCGCATTCCCGGCGGCGCGCAATACAGCCGTAAAGACCTCGATGACATTACCGAGTTCGCGCGGCGTTTCGGGGCGAAGGGGCTGGCGACCATCCAGTGGCAGGCGGGCGGTGTCCGCTCCCCCATCGCCAAGTTCCTTACCGCGCAAGAGATAGAAGCCATTCGGCAGGCCACCCAGGCGCAACAGGGCGACATGGTGGCTATCGTGGCTGACCAGCCGAAGGTGGTGGCGAACGTGCTATCCCGCCTGCGCAACGAGTTCGGCCGGCGACTGGGGCTGCTGGGCCCCAACCTGCTGGCGTTCTGCTGGATTGTGGACTTCCCGCTGGTGGAGTGGAACGAGGAAGAGCAGCGGTGGGACCCCATGCATCACCCCTTCACCATGCCCCATCCCGAAGACCTGCCGCTGCTGGATACCGATCCCGCCCGCGTACGCGCCTCCTGCTACGACGTGGTATGCAACGGCGTGGAGTGGGCAAGCGGCAGCATCCGTATCCACCGACGCGACATCCAGCAAAAGGTGTTCAAACTGCTGAACTACACCGAAGAAGAGACGCAGGCACGCTTCGGACACATGCTGGAGGCGTTCGAGTACGGCGCGCCCCCGCACGGCGGAATCGCTCCCGGCATCGACCGACTCGTGATGTTCCTCACCGACGACGAGAACATCCGCGAGGTTATCGCTTTCCCGAAGACGGCGACGGGACAAGACCTGCTCTTTGGTGCGCCCGCGCCGGTGGACGAGAAACAGCTGCGTGAGCTGCACATCCGTGTAGTCTATCCGGAGCAAAAGGGATCATAAAACAGGAGAGGGGGTTGAATCCTGACCTCCGCGCTCTTGGATCCAGCGGCTTACCCCTGAGCGGGGGGCTTTCACACCGGAGAGGGCGGGGCAGGTACCGAACCAAGCCGGACGGGAAACCTCCCGCCTCTCGACTTCAGCTCGGGCAGGCAAACCCCCTCTTGGCTCCGTCGCCCGGTCTTACGCCGGGTCGGGTCCTCACACCTATACAGTACATCGATTCCACATCTTTGTCAAGGGGTAGCACCGCAATTGTGGTTTCCAATTTGAAATGTCCTATTTTATTCCCAATTTGAAATGTCACATCGTCTTAATCCCCGGAAATACC
>JAIMBJ010000072.1 GCA_023511455.1 Bacillota bacterium | reverse complement strand
GTCAAACTGGTAGCCGGTGGTGCCATATACCAGCAAACCGTTTGCCCCGAAGACCACTCCTGCCACCGCGTTGCCCGTCGCGTCCAGTTCGCATACTAACTCTTCGCCATCATACAGATAACACCTTCTGCCAAAAGCGGTTTGTTTCCGCGCGCTACGGTGCGCGAAGACGCCACACTGTCACCGTTTGACGATTGCCAACAGTCACCAGATACTTGCCATCCGCAGAGAAAGCCATGTCGAGAATGTTCTGGTCTTTGACCTCCGTGCTGAAAACGGTTCCAAAACCCTGTGTCTCCACCAACTGTAGCACAATGGGAGGTGTCCCAGAACTGGCAGCCAACAAGCCCTTTGCGGGGCAAGAAGCGACCACCCCTCCCTTCGTGGCAGCAACCTGCCGACCGTGCTGCCAATCCCAAACCACAATTGTATTGTCCAGCGACGCACTGGCTATCAGTCCTTTCGCTGGCACGACGGCTATCCTCCAGACAGGCTGCGCATGTCCACACAGCCTGTGCAATAACCGCCCACTGCGCAGGTCCCAGATATACACGCAGCCGTCAAGCCCCCCTGCCGCGAGTGTTTCGCTGTCCGCAAAGTCCACACAGCCGAAGCCAGGACCGAACATACTGCTGCCCTGTGCCTTGAAGCGGTAAACCTCCCGATACCGGTCTGTCTTCCAGACTACTACGCACCAGCCGTCCGCCCCCACAGAAGCCGCCAACCAAGTGCCGTCTGGTGAGAACCGTACGGCGTTTGTACGCCCCGGCGCTGGTAGTTCAGTAACTTTCTTCCACGTGGTGGTATCCCACAGGGTCACACCGCGCCCCCATTCTGCCACCGCGAGCAGGTTCTTATAGGGAGCAAAAGCTGTCTGAGAAGGGCCTCCTTCTTTTGCCTTCAATCGAGCCAGTGTTTTGAGTTCAGGAAACTGGTAAACGTAAACCTCATCCCGTGTGCAGGTGACAGCAATCCGTTTCCCATCAGGCGAGACGGCAACAGCGTCAGCATCACAAACACTCACCGACTTCTGTGGCAACAGCACTATCCGCTTGGCAAGCGAACGCTGCCAGTAATATACCAGCGCGAATATACACAGGATGGCTATCAATCCGATGATGGTGGCTTTCCATGGGCGCATATCGTTCACCTCTACCGACAGCCAAGCTGGCATAGGTTCTGAGCGGCTGGTGCATAGGTGGATTAATCCGACCTGTTATCTATCGCATCTGCTATGGAAAAGGTTCCTCGAACACCTCCATGCGATTATCTCACGGGTTCTCTTTTGGCGCAACCAGCGAACCGCGCAGCAGGAAGAGCACGCTGAGCACGCATAGCATGAGCGGCACCAGCAGTACCCAGCGCAACTCCCAAAACCGCCGGGGACCCACCAACCCCTCGAGAGCAACAATCCCGCCAAAGACACTCGCCGTCGCCACATCCAGCAGCCAAAGCGCCGCCCGCCAGCGCGAAGGCACTACCAGAGCATACCGCGTCGCGATGACCACCAAAAGGATTAGCGCAAACTGGCTCACTTCTGCCATCCACAATCGCAACGTGCTCACCCGAGTGAGTCTCTCGTTGGCGTCAAAGTAGCAGTAGATAGGGGCACCCGTGCCCCAAAAATATGTGAGCGATTCCGTCGTCCAGGTGGTACCGTCCTCAGAACGCACCATCTCTCGAGCGGTAGGCTCACCCATAATTGCCTCCACTTCCTGCACGCTCATGCCATTCCGCATCTGGGCGGTTTTGAGAATGTGATGGGAGACAATGTCGTAATGATGGTATGCGCCTACGGTCAGCACCAGCGTTACAAAGTACTGGAGTGTCAGGCACAAGGTCAACAGCCAACCGCGTATCACTTCGCGATAACCTTGGGAGGATACTTCTTGAGGCAGCATTCGAGACACTCTCCTTTCTGCTTGGCGCACTGTTCCCCTGCGTGATTCGCTTGCAGGTCGTCCGGGCCCCATTTATCATCGTCCCATAGCCATACCTGATCCCACGCTTCCTTGCAGATGCCTGCTATCCACGAGGCGACGACATGAGCACACCGACGCACTTCGCACATGGCTACGCAATGCGCCAGTTTGTCGTTCTTGTATTTGTCGAGCACCTCCTGACCGATAGCGTAACCTTTTCCGATGCAATAGCCTATATGAGCTGCTTCAACGCACACGGCTGCCGTCCCTACTATCTTGCACCCTACTCGCATCCAGGGAGGTATTCGCAGCTGACCTGTGGGGTCTGCCTCCGTAATCACTGAGTTCCCCACGTACGCATACAGATTAATTCCCCCCTCCATCCCAATCGGGTCTCTGGTCAAGAACCTCCCCGTCGCGGGGTCTAAGTAACGGTGCGTCAGTAACAGCAGACCTGTCTCCCCGTCGGTGTAGTAACCCCACTGCCCCTTGTAGCCGTATGGTGTCGGGTTGTTGCCAGACATGCGCTGACCCCACACGTGGCATGCCAAAGCCCG
>JAIMBJ010000071.1 GCA_023511455.1 Bacillota bacterium | reverse complement strand
CTGCGGAAGCGCAGCTTCCGCGCTGTCTTCCCCACGCTGAAGCTGCGCTTCAGCACTCCATACTCGCGGTGCTGAAAGTAAAATGCAAAGGCACTTAGGCAGGTGATGGAATATGTTAGGGCGCAGGATAGCCGGCTGGTTTCTTGCGGGTATAGTTGTATTTATTCTGCACGAATATAACGAAACCGAGAATTTCCTTTATTGGTTCTGGATAGTGATATTCTTTGGTAGTTTGTTGATTAGTGGTATCTGGCGCATTTACCTTTGGCGCTATTCGGGGTTAAAGCGATATAATCTAAAGCACATGCTAATCATGGCTATGGGTGCGGGAACTATATCTGTAGGTGCTTGCTATCTGTTCGAGGACTCGCCCGATGTTCCACAGATACTCTCGCTTGCATCGTGGATATGGATTGGTGTTACCTACAACTTGGCAGGTTATGCCCTTTCAGATATCTTTCTATCGGAGAGCGAGGTAGCCAAGTGATGGGGATCGCGAGGTGGACGATGGGTTCATCGAGCAGTTCGTGGGATTACTATCCCCATGATAGCAACGGGCTGGCGGTGCAGAGCGCGCTTGCCGAGCCGTGTGCGTGTCCTGTGTATATGCCGACGCAGGTAGCCGTGTGTTCTCCGCTGGGGGATGGGGGGTGTGCAGGAGAGCGGTGTGAGGAGGCACCAAATGTTCTGCCTCCTGTGCCCTCACATAAACTTCTTGGAGTGCGCATCCCCATATGGGGACACTACTGCGGGTCCGGGCACGGTTGTCGTGGTCCAATCCCGCCGTGCCCACGGCCGATAGACGAGGTGGATGCCTGCTGCCGTGAGCACGACATATGTTATGGACAGCATGATTGCGACACCCCGTGCTGGTGGGTGTTGAAGTGTGCTTGTCGTGACTGCGATATAAGGCTTGGACTATGTGCCGCGAAAGCCGACTGCAGCCGAAGCCCCAACCCCCGCGGTTGCGCAGTGGCAAGAATCGCGATTGAAGGGGCTATGGCGATAACGGCTAGCAGAAACTGCCTCATTCCCTTACCCCCTTATCCTATTCCGACTCCTCCGTTTCCCATTCCTCCATTTTTCCCTTAGGAAGGAGGTGAACAATGCAGATTCAGCGCAACTACAGTGATGTGAGTTTTGACCTGCATCCCAAGCAGGACCTCGTGGTTTTCACTGCACGCGGCGATGGCGGGAGAGACATCTACCTGCTTGACCTGCGCACGCGCAGGGTTGAGCAGCTGACGCGCTCCTCATGGTGGGAGAAGAACCCGCGCTGGACACCCGATGGACGCGCCATCATCTATGAGGCACGCCGCGACGCCTCCAACCCTCGCGATAGCTGGAACCTCTACATGCTGAGATTGGTAGATCGCAAAGTACAGCAGCTGACCTTTGCACGCGGCGCGGCACACATGTTCGTGTGCTTCTTACCCGACCCCTCCCAGATTCTGATTGCTCGGACGACAAAGTTGGGGACTGATCTACTCTGGGACTGGTCTGCAGGGCGCTATCAGGTGCTGGATATCTCCAGGCGCAATCTACAAAACTTCCCCGCCCTCTGGGGTAAGTGGTATCTCTACGGCTTTTCGCCAGCAGGAGATCGGGTGCTGGCGGCGCGTCCCGTCATCAGGGGGCAACCCGATTTGTATGTTCTGGAGAGCCAGCCTCTGCTTCAAAGGGGAGGGGCAAGAGGGCAAAAGATAGGCGCGGGTACCGACGCGGTGTGGGTTTTGTCGCGGAACCAGATTGCTTTTGTCGCACCTGCTGGAGGATCCTACGAGGACGAGCTATGGACTGTCGGGGTAGATGGCAAGGGGTTGTCTCAGCGAACGCGGATGGGCGGAGGCGTTAGTAACCTGCGCGTTGATAGTCAACAGAACTTTATTTACTTTTTGTGTGTTGAAGACGGCAGCACGATGCTCAGTTCACTCTGGCGGCTGCACCTGCCCACGGGGCGCGTGGAGAAGGTCGCTGATACGCGCTTGTTCAGCAATCCGCTCACGTTCAATAAACCCTGAGGAAAGTACTATTATGGTATAATCAGGAGGCGCGGAAGATGAAGGCGATAGGAACCATAATTCAGTGGCTGATCACATCGGGATAGTGCTGCTGGCGGTGGGTGTGTGGGTAAGCCGACCCACGCGAGAGGTGGGCTCCTTGCCAATCGGCGTCTTCTGGATGGCTGTGAATTCCCTTGGGCTGGGTTTCCTATTTGCGATAGGTTGCCCTGCGCTCGCCCTGCTGGGGAACCGCGGGTTCGCCGTTGCGAGTGGAAAGAGTTGCTCTGTTGCAAAGATACCCGGATGTCTCGACGCCCCTGTGTTCCAGAAACCTCTGCCCTCCCGAACAAAAAAACTAACGATGCAGATTGTCAACCAACCCCTGCACCGCCAATCCCGACGCGCAACCACCGCAAACGGCTCTGGTGTCGCTCGTTTTCGTGGATAGCCTCTAACGGAAAGAAGAGAGTTGCAATT
>JAIMBJ010000070.1 GCA_023511455.1 Bacillota bacterium | reverse complement strand
GTGCGCGTGCGACGCGGTGGTGGTCGCGGAGCCGATGTTCACGCCGGCGCAGGTGGGGACGTTGCAGGCGTATGTGGAGACGGGCAGTGTGCGCGGGGCGGCGAAGCGGCGGTGTTGTTCGGAGCAGACCGTTCGTCGCCATCTCGCGAATGCCCGTCGGCGGTTGGATGCGGACAACGTGGCTCAGCTGGTGTATATCGCCTGCGCGGCTGGGGTGTTAACTCCCGTGTATAGCACAAATTGGTCACAAAAATGGCAAAAATTGGGTATTGACGCGGGGGGGGGACGGTATAGAATCAGAGTAGAATTCTCGAAAAGGAGGAGGTGCAGGACGATGTTCCGTGAGGGTTTTGTTCGCCTGCGAGTGCTGCTGGCGATCTTGGGTGCCGGAGTTGTGATTGTGTCGGCAATCTATGCCTGTCCAAACCCCAGCCACGATTGCTTTGGCGAGCCAGGATGTCGTCATGCAATTGCCATCGAGCCGGTATATCGGTGCACCACTGGTAATGGGGTCTGTTGCACGTGGGAGTGCACAAAGTGGACGTGCTATCCACTTCCCTGCATGGGAGTAGGACTAAGCTGTCGCCAACTCCACGTGCGTCCGGGAGGTGACTGTACCAGACACGGCGACGACGACTATCGGTGTATGTAGTCTGTATTTAGTGTAGGGCGCTGTCGCTCCGAGGCGTCGGGCAATCCGGTTAGGTGTCACGCAGTTGAGAAGAGGATAGAGGAGCGCTTTGCTTGGTCACCATGTGCAGCAGCAACCGCGTGTCACGCTGCGCGTCGGCGAAACATGTCGGAAACGTAATGCGTAACAGCCTTTCGATTGCATACCGCGAATTCACGACGCTGTTTGGTATCCAGCAGCGAGACGCTTACACGTCTGTGGGAGGCGAGCGTAGTGAGACAAAAGAGAACCCTTTTCTTAGTTGCAATTGCGATTGGTTCACTCTTAATATCGGTAGGGCTGCTGTTCTCTTCTGAACCTATCGCCAGAGCATGGCTCATTCGGCGAATTAGCGGCTCGCACCAGCTAAGAAGGGGAGATGGAATATCATGCTGTGGCGAAGGGGAGCGGGGAAAGGATGTTAACATAGCCCCTACGCGTGGAGAAAACACCCGCCGGGAAAGGAGGAGCGGAGTGCCATGAGGTACTTTTCCACCCGCGGTTTTTCGCTGATCGAGATTTTGGTTGTTATCGCGCTGATTGCTCTTCTGGCGAGCCTGATCTATGTGCTTCTAGCGCCCGCTCGTGAGGCTGGTCGCAGGACCGTCTGCATAAACAATCTGAAGCAAATCGGTCAGGCTATCGTCCTGTATCGACAGGACTGGGATGGCGCGGATCCGAGACAAGGTGTGCGCCTCACCATGGAGCAGTTAGGCTTACCTCCTTGGGATACATGGTTTGGCTGCAACCCTCCGCAAGGATATACTGACCCATTGTGCGCATACATTAAGAACAGGGAGGTTTGGTGGTGCCCAAGTCGTCAAGCCGACCCTCGGTGGAAGGATGCCCCCGGTACTGTCAGTTCGTACAGCTTTGCCTGGACGGGTATCAAACGCCCCTTTGCGGACGCTATTGCTCTGGAACCGGATTTGCCACTAGTAATGTGTAAATTCCATGACCCAGTATGGTGGAGCGGGGATCCTATCTTTGATAAAGATTATCGCTTATTGGGAGTTTCGGCAGACGGCTCGGTTCGCTGGTGGAGGCGTCGGCACCTCCGCCCTATCTTGTGGACGGGCCCATAGCTAGTTAGGGTTGGGCGCATAAGGTAGTAGTCGTAGAGGGCATCGTATACTCGCCTCAGGATCCGCAATCCATGTGCGGTGCCAAAACAGCTTGGCGTAAATCTGAGCTCATGGAGTGGAGCTCTCCGTTCCGAAAAGCGGACGCCGTCGCGCTGCCTGTTCCAGCTGACGCAGTTGTTCATCACTCAGCGGTTCAGTATCGCGCAGGAAGTCGAGCCACGCCTGTAGCCGCGGCGACACTTGCTCTGGCAGGTAAAGCACTATCTGCACCTCCTGTCCTTCGGCAAGAGGGATGTGTTGTAGAGGGCGCAGCACGCCCTGCTCGTATCTGGCTTTGGTGAGGGTAACCATCTGCGTCGCCTCCTGCTGCATCCATTATATCACAGTCAAAAAGGCAGCTGTTTCCACTTGACAGCCTGTTCACGCCGTTTTATACTCGTTTCAGCATCTTCTGTGGCGAGGTGTCTGACATGCCGGTAGTGTGGCTTATCTGTCCAGGTGCAGGTTTGTGTGAGCGTTTACGGCAGTGCCTGCGCGATGGCCGGGGCTTGAGGTGCGGCTGAAGCCGTGCGCGTGCGACGCGGTGGTGGTCGCGGAGCCGGTGTGGACGCACGCGCAGGTGGAGACGTTGCAGGCTTATGTGGAGACGGGCAGTGTGCGTAGGGCGGCGCGGCGGCGGTGTTGTTCGGAGCAGACCGTTCGTCGCCATCTCGCGAATGCCCGTCGGCGGGTGGATGCGGACAACGTGGCTCAGCTGGTGTATATCGCCTGCGCGGCTGGGGTATTAACTCCCGTGTATAGCACAAATTGGTCACAAAAATGGCAAAAAT
>JAIMBJ010000069.1 GCA_023511455.1 Bacillota bacterium | reverse complement strand
ACGGGCACAATGAAGTTGCCGGAGGGCGTGGAGATGGTGATGCCTGGGGACAACGTGCGGATAGAGGTAGAGTTAATCGCGCCGATAGCGATGGAGGAGGGCTTGCGCTTTGCGGTGCGTGAAGGTGGTCACACGGTAGGCGCAGGTGTGGTCACCAAGATTATCGAGTAAGAGCAGGAAACAGCGATGGCAAGCAAGAACAAGGAAAACCGGATAATCATTACGCTGGCTTGCACCGAGTGTCGCTCGCGCAACTATACCACCACCAAGAACCGGATTAACGACCCGGACAGGCTGGAGTTGCGCAAGTACTGTCCACGCTGTCGTCAACACATGGTGCACCGCGAGGTCAAGTAAGCGGTTTGTCCGTGCAGGGGTGTAGCTCAGCATGGTAGAGCACCGGTCTCCAAAACCGGCGGTCGGGGGTTCGAGTCCCTCCACCCCTGCCATTTGTATGTCAATTCGGCACATTGAGAGAGAACACCGCGATGGGTATAGCGAAAACAAAAACGAAGGAAGCGGAACGGGCAAAGCCCGCCAGTTCGGGAGCGGGTAAGCCTCCGATTCGCAAAACACCCAGTATCGAGCGTATTCGCCGCTTTCTGAACGACGTTTGGATAGAGCTGAAACGTTGTGAGTGGCCCACGCGCGAGCAGGTTGTCCGTTCTACGATGATTGTGCTGGGCTTCATTGCGCTGATGAGCGTGTATATCGGGGCACTGGACGCCCTGCTGTCGTGGGTAACGCGCGCGCTCAAGCTGTTCTGAGGGTGGGCAATGCAAAAACAATGGTATGCCGTCCATACCTACGCCGGTCATGAAAACAAGGTCAAGACCGCCATCGAGCGGCGTGCAGAAGCGATGGGACTGCGCGACCGCATTTTTCGCATTCTCGTGCCCACCGAACAGGAGATGCGCACCCGCCAGGGCAAGAAGGTCACCGTCAGCCGGAAAATCTTCCCGGGTTACATTCTCATCGAGATGATACTGGACGAGCAGACCTGGTACCTGGTGAAGAGCACGGCAGGAGTGACCGGCTTCGTCACCTCGGGCGATAAGCCTGTGCCTCTCCAGGAGAAAGAGGTAGAGGCTATCCTTGAAACGGTCGAAGGCACGCAGAAGAAGCCGCGCGTGGCGTGGCAGCCCGGGGAACAGGTGCGCGTGGTGTCGGGTCCTTTTACCGATTTTCATGGCACCATTCAGGAGGTGCTACCGGATAAAGAGAAAGTGCGGGTCCTCATTTCGCTGTTCGGACGGGACACGCCGGTGGAGTTCGATTTCGAGCAGATAGAGAAAATCACTTAGGACGCGCTAAAACGGAGGGTTCACGTTGGCGAAAAAGATTATGGCTGTGGTTAAGTTGCAGATACCGGCAGGGAAAGCAACCCCTGCCCCGCCGGTAGGCTCCTCGCTGGGACCCTACGGCATCAACATGATGGAGTTCATCAAGCAATACAACGAGCGTACCGCCTCGCAGGTGGGGTCTATCATTCCGGTGGAGATCACCATCTACGAGGACCGCTCGTTCACCTTCGTTACGAAGACGCCACCAGCTTCGGAGCTGCTACGCAAGGCGGCGGGCATCGAGAAAGGTTCTTCCACACCGAGCCGACAGAAAGTGGGCAAAATCACGATGGAGCAACTGCGTGAGATTGCCCGTACCAAGATGCCCGACCTCAACGCCAACGACGAAGAGGCAGCGATGAGGATCGTGGCGGGAACTGCCCGCTCGATGGGCATCGAGATAGTGTCTTCGTAGTACGGCAGCAGAAAAACTGGCGTGCGATCCATCCCCTCTCTACACAGAGAGGGGTTTCGTCCGATACGGAAATGCCCCTTGTGGGAGGGGTAAACCCGAAGAACACACCACAGGAGGAACAAAACCATGCCACAACACGGCAAACGCTATCTGGAAGCCAAGCAGAAAGTAGACCGCAACCGTCTTTACGGTGTGCGCGAAGCGCTGGAGCTGGCGAAGTCGCTGGCGAATGCCGGCTTCGATGAGACCATCGATATCGCCGTGAATCTGGGCGTTGACCCCCGTCACGGCGACCAGATGGTGCGCGGTACCACCACCCTGCCCCACGGCACCGGTAAGAAGGTAAAAGTTGCCGTGTTTGCCAAAGGTGACAAAGCGGAAGAGGCATTGAACGCCGGCGCAGATGTGGTGGGTGCAGAAGACCTCATCCAGCAGATTCAGCAGGGCTGGCGCGACTTTGATGTGCTGGTGGCTACCCCGGATATGGTGCCCCAGGTCAGCCGACTGGGACGCTTGCTGGGCCCTCGTATGCCGAACGCCAAGTCGGGTACGGTGACCAACGATATCGACCGTGTGGTACGCGACCTGAAGCAAAGCAAGCGAGTGGCGTTCCGCGTGGAGAAAGCGGGCATCGTGCACATGCCCATCGGCAAAGCATCGTTTGAGGTAGACCAGCTGGTGGAGAACTTCAATGTTGCCATCAATGCCCTGCTGAAAGCGAAGCCAGCCGCCGCTAAGGGACGCTACCTGCGCGGCATCACCGTCTCGTCTACAATGGGACCCGGTATCCGCGTGGATACTCAGGAAGCACAAAAGCTGGCAGAAACCGCCGCATAAGAGAGACCATCTCGCGCAGAACAGGAGGACACGGGGGATTTTGGCAACACGTGCCCCGTGTCTTCGTGCTTTTATGCAGGGCGCTACCGTCAGAGAGGACGCGGTCGTCAAAACCATACCCTGCCCCATTTTTCCGTTTCCCGTTTTCCAAAAACTCTGGGGTGTCCCAAAAACCTGCTCATCTATGCCCCGGCGACTGGAGGTCCCAGGCAACGCAGGGACAAAACCTGTTTTCAGCACTCACAACAATCTTCGTATAGGGTTCGTAAGCCCCGCATTCCTGTAAGGCAGACACCCGGGTCTGCCCCTGCCGGGCACCCTATTTCCACTGCATTCAAACCCCAGTGAAATCCCCTGTTGCCCTCTTGACTCCCCTACTCCATCGAGAGATAATAACGCTGAAAATGAATACGTATTCTCAACAGGTGAACACGGTACCAAATTACCCGAAAGGAGGGCATTCACATGATACACA
>JAIMBJ010000068.1 GCA_023511455.1 Bacillota bacterium | reverse complement strand
GCTGGTGTATATCGCCTGCGCGGCTGGGGTATTAACTCCCGTGTATAGCACAAATTGGTCACAAAAATGGCAAAAATTGGGTATTGACGCGGGGGGGGGACGGTGTAGAATAAGGGTAGAATGCTCGAAAAGGAGGAGGTAAATGAGATGAAACGTCTTGCCACAGTTATCTCGAAGTGGTTGGCTTATGCAGAGGTGCCGCAACGAACCCCTGACTAAGGGGCCAACAAACCCTAACCAGTAGTTGGGTCTGCCACTGCGTCTACCTCTTGGAGGTACCGCTTGCACGAGGTAGAAAAATTGGAGGTGACACGGTGAGAAAACCAATTCTGAAGGCGTCACTAACGGTGATATTGGCGGTTTGTAGTCTGTCGTGGGGACAGGTTGACAAGACTGCGGTAGATGGCTTAATATCCTGCACCGACGCGAATTTCCGAACGATTCGTTCCGGTGAGGCATCCTTTGTTATCAAGAGGCGCCCGACGCCAGAAGGGAAAAAGGTTTTGCCAAAAACATTCCGCCAACTGGTGTCGCAGGGGCTTCCCGGTGATGTGGCGAGCTTGTATCTAATAGAGGAGGTGGTGGAAGGGCGGTTTATTTTCTCTGGTTATAGATTTCGCGTGGATGTTACGCGCAAGCGCACCCAACAGGCAGACAGTTCTGGAACGGCCGCTGGCACGGACAGCGAGCAGATTGCGTTACGATACAACGGGAAGCAATTTGCTTACCTCTCCGGCAAGAAGAAGGCAGTTATTCACACAGACATGGCTTTCGATATCGGAGACTTACGAACCCCATCACTACTCATTGACCGAGCGTCTCCTGCTGCGTATAGCGAAACCCTCTCCGAGTACCTTCGCCGCGCACAGCAAGAAGGCAGGTTAAAGGTGGTGAAGGTCACAGGCGAACCGCCTCGTCGAACTTTTGTGGTCAAGATTACCCTACCCTCTGCAGGAACAGACCTGCCCCCGATGCACGAGATTCTCCATTTCAGGGAAGAGTGGGGGTGCATGTTGACCAAGCGGGAGTTGTATGACGCTGTGCCATACTCGGGGCGAACCGTCACCTGGAAGAAGGAAGAGACCTTGGTCGACAATGCCGAGCAGGTTTCGGGGGGTGGCTGGTTTCCCACGCGCGTGCGAACGGTGTATTGGGGAGGGGAATTGGGCGCGCCGATCAGGTCGCCGCTGGTTCCCGTTGCCGAAAGGGTGCTGGAGTTTCGGTCGATGAAATTCAATACAAACCCCAGAAGCGCCCTGTTCGAGGCAGATTTCCCGCCCGGCACGTTGGTTGAAAACAAGATTTCTCACACCTTTTATGTCGTCCGTGCGCCGCTCGCAAGGGTGACAACCGTGGGTAGTGTCGTTTTGGTCATGGTGTTGCTGGGCTTCATAACCTGGCGTTGGTGGATAACCCGACGCGGGCAGACGTAACCTGTGAGGTAAGCGGGCATGGTGGGCGCGAGCAGGATTTATCCTCTCCTTCGCTTTGTCACAACGGCTGCACTATACGCGTTCCTTGCCGCGGTAGCCTTGAACGGAAGCCCGCTTAGCGAGGTGATTCATATTGACCTCTACCCTATATATCTGCCCGTGCAAGGTAGGGAACAGAATCCTCCGCTGTTAGAATGGGGGATACTGGCTCTGCTAGTCATCACGTTGGCATGGGTGGTTGTGCTCAAACGACCAGCAGCTGTGTCCAACAGTTATCTCTTCAAGGTTGGAGTGTTCGGGGTCACGCTCTTGTATCTGTCCGACCCCCTTCTGAGTACTCTGGATCCGTATTTCTTCAC
Source organism: Bacillota bacterium (assembly GCA_023511455.1). Lineage (NCBI taxonomy): Bacteria > Bacillati > Bacillota > Bacillota bacterium. The sequence continues at coordinate 1,330 of JAIMBJ010000068.1, read as the reverse complement.
GCATCGATTCTGGCCACTCTGGATGCTGCTCACGTTTTACCTTGTCTATCTGCTGGGCGATAATGCCCGGTGGCGGTCTATCATGGTAGATTACATGGTCTTCTTGGTGGGCGTGCAGGCGACCTATGCTGTTGTTTTTCACGTCCTCGGGGTTAATCAGTTCTATACTCCGAATTTCGGTGCGCGCACTCAAGGCACGTACATCAACCCAAACACCCTGTATCCCGTTATGTTGTGGGGAGGGGCGCTGGCATTCGCGCGTTACGCTTGGGAACCGACGAGAGCGCTGAAATGGTTTCACTTAGCCTGTTTGTGCTTGTGCCTGCTTGCGATCTGGTTGACTTACACGCGCAGTGCCTGGCTCGCCGTCGGTGCGATGTGCGCTGTGCTGTTAGCCGCTCATCGGAAGCAGATTTCAAAGGCAAACATGGCGGCTATCCTGCTGGTGATGGCTCTTTTTCTGTTGGGAACGCTATTTGTGCGCACGAAGGGACATCTCATGGGCAATCCCGAAGACCGTTCGGCTTGGGGGCGGCTGCAGATATGGCGAACAGCCTTCGCCATCTACCAACAGCATCCTGTGATCGGCCATGGCGTGATGAGTTACCGATACTGGCAGAATCGATTCGTCACCCCGGAACTGGAACAGTTCGGTCCTTTGAACGTAGAAGCCAAGAACCTGTTCCTGAACTTTGCCGTGGAGTTTGGGACGATTGGGGTGGCTGTGCTAATCTTCTCACTTTGGCATGTACTGCGGCTATGCGGTCACCTGCTGAGGCACGAGTTGGGACACGAGGATAGGGCGATAGTGCTCGGCTGTTATCTGGCTACGATTGGAACTATTGTCGCTGGTCTATTTGATACTCCTGTGTTCGAGCCTTGGCGGTTGCCATCATCCGTATTGATGATGGGAACATGGGGACTGTTACCTGGTATCGCGGACAAGATACCATCCGCGACGCCAGTACCACACTTTGGCTTTTCTCGATTCGCGCGTGGTGTGATGATTGCGGTAGCTGTCGGGATACTGTTGCTGGGCATGTGGGTAGTCGTGCCCGCGTTCGTGATTTTCAAGGCATCTCGACAGGTCTTATTGGAAAAGGTTCAATCGGGGGCGGTAAAAACCCCCACGCGCAACGGGGCGTTCGTGCCTCCCTATGTGAAAGACCTCTTCATCGCCTCCGAAGACGGCTACTTCTACCAACACCGCGGCGTGGACTGGCAGGCACTGCACCGCGCCCTGCGCGTCAACATCCGAAACCTCGCCTTCAAACAGGGCGGCTCCACCATCACCATGCAGACCGCCAGATACCTGTTCGTGGGCAGAGAG
>JAIMBJ010000067.1 GCA_023511455.1 Bacillota bacterium | reverse complement strand
GGAAGTGGATGTAGTCTAAATCATCGCATTTGGGCGGGTTCATTTTCTGCATCGCTCCCCTTGACTGGCTTCCGTTTCATGTTACCATAGTATTGTCGATAGGGGTTCGCGGTCAACTGCGTAACTCCTACACCAAAAGGGAGGGCGCTAGATATGCGACGAAGCATGAAGGCTTTCACCCTGATTGAGCTGCTTGTTGTTATCGCGATTATCGCGATACTGGCGGCGATTCTGTTCCCCGTGTTCGAACGTGCCCGAGAACAGGCGAACAAGACAGCCTGTCTCTCCAACATGAAGCAGATTGCCTTAGGCATTCTGCAGTATAACCAGGACTACGACGACACACTGCCCTACCCGGGCTGGCAACCGGCAATTGCGCCCAACGGAAGGACCTCGTGCTACTCGTGGCGGTGGGCAATCCAGCCTTACATCAAGAACACGGGCATCTCCTTGTGTCCTTCCTACGAGCGCCCGAACGAACCCATCTGGAACTGGCAATGCTCGCGCTGGGGAGATGACGCCAACAGCGGTTTGCATGATGGTACGAGGCCTCTACCTCCTCCGGAGGAGACCACGCTGGAGCATTACCATGGCTGGCGGCGTTCGTATGCGGGCGCGAACAACTGGGCGCACCGGGGTACCGTTGGCTGGTGGAACGGCTGGATTGTGCCCGGCTGGCTCTCCAACCCGGTGAAGATGTCGGCGATACCGCGCCCCGCCACGATTATTCAGGTGCTGGAGTCGCGCGAATATTTCCATGACCTCGGCACGTGGTGTGTGGACGGATGGCGCATCTGGTTCGACGGCAACAAGGGGTGGTTCACCAGCCACAACGGCATGAGCAACTGGACGTTCCACGACGGGCACGCGAAGGCGATTAAGGTCTGCTCGACCTTTGGCGCGTTGCGCTGGAACCCGGGTGACACCCCAGCCGATGACTACCTGTGGGAATGGTGGCAGGGGGTTGACTCGAACGTACTGCGCGCCTGGCAACAGAACTGCTGGAGAGTACCTGAATACCGTTAGTCGTTTGCCAGTCGCAACTGACATCTGGAGGGCGAACCTCCTGATGAGCCGGAAAAGCACCAAACGGCTCGGCGGGAGCCTCGCCCTCCAAAAAGAACAAGATTTTCAAAGCCTTACCGAAACTCACTGGATGCCGAACCCATCTGTCAACATCCTGCCTGAATCTTCACTCTACGCGTATCACCTCATAGGTGACATCGTAACTTCCGGTATCGCTGCTGTTGCGAAACTCCAGTTTCCCCGAAAACCGCTTTTGCGGGTTGTCGGTTGCCTGCAACAGGTCCAGCGCGGACCAGGCGAGATTGCGAGTGCCCAAGGCGTCGGGGTCTCCACCAAGCCAGCTAATCACTTTCTGTACGAGCGGCGTCAGAGCAGCCACCAGCTTAGCCCACTCCACCTTTCCCATCGCGTTCAGTATCTCTTTCGCCAGCTCGCCGATGAAGCCAACAACCGCGCGTGCCGCCTTGGCGTCTCCGGCATCCCACTCGTAAAGCGAGACGCTGACAGCCAGTAAGCTCTTGACTTCACCAGGTCCGCCGCTGGGCATGAACGCGGTGCGGTCGCCGGTCTTGTAGCTCTGCTCTTCGCCATCATCAAATTCCCCGTATTCGCCCGTGTTCTTCGCCCACACCTCCGTATCGCGTGCCACCACCCAGGTGGTCACAATCTCATCGCTGCCCGCCCACTCAGGATTTGACTCATCGATACAGTGAATCTTCAGGAAGTTCACCTGATAGCGGTACGCGCGCACCGGATAGACGACGCGGTTGCTTATGCCGCTGCCAATGGCTACCACCACCTGATAGTTACCCGGCAGCAGGCTATTCGGGACGGTAATCTCCATCTGCGTGTTGCTCAGCACCTTGCCCAGCGTAAAGCTTGCTTTCTGCCCCTCGAACGTCACATAAGATGCCATCGGTTGCTCGTCCATGGGCAGGAAGTAGACGCCCGGCACCCCGCCAAAATGGCGTCCGGTGATGAGCGCGGTTCTGCCCGGATACTGCGAAGGGGTAATGGCAGAGATTTCCGGAGCCGGAGGTGGCGGCGTTTTGATGCGAAAATCCACCTTGTTGGTGTCCTGAATCCCTGAGCTGGTCTTCACGGACACCTGCACGGCATACTGCCCCGGTTCCAGTGGTGCGGGCAGGTTGAACTCCATCGCGCTGGTGGTGCACACCGAAGGGTGCAGGGTAGTCAGCTCACCCTGAGAGCCACCCGCCAGCGTTTTGAAGATGCGGATGGTGTTATCTGCCTTGTTCGCCGAGAAACCCCAGCCCATCAGCGTGAGCTTCTGCCCGGCCTCGTAACCGGCGGTGGTCGCGGGAGAGATGCGCACAATGTGCGGTCTGGTCATATCGATACCGGATGGCAGGTTTGCCCTGCCGATGTTGGCAGTAATATACTCGCTGGCGCTTACCTGCTTGCCGGGTGGCATCTGCAGGCGGAAGGGAACGGTTCTGCGTGTTTCCAGCACCAGCTTGCCAATCATCTGTACGGCGGAAGGGTCTATCGGGCGCGCGGGGTCCAGGTTTGCTATAGCCGGGGGTAGCCCCCGGGTGCGCACCGATGCCGGTAGCGCACGATAGTCGGTGACCAGGTTCTGCAATAGCCGTCGATCCACCTCAGGATGGCGTTGAAGGACGCTGTCGAATATCCGGTCCAGCTCCGAGGAACCACTGCGCCGCGAGCCTTGCAAGCCACGCTCGATGGTATGCATCAGCACCGGCAACAGCGCATCCGGCTCCTGCGATTTCTGTAAAGCCATCTCAAGGCGCCTGGCAGGAACCAGCCCTTTCTTCTTGGTTGCCTGCGCCCAGGGGGGTGCGGAGATGGAGCGACCTGTGCCCGGCATTCAGCGTTCATGAACCCCAAAACCATACTGAGCAGCACGGCAGCCACCGTCAAAGGGAGACCAAGCGGGCGTTTCATGGAAAATGAACCTCCATCGGTTGATTAGGGGCGAGTCCTCAGTGAAACCCGGCGGTAAAAACAGAAGGGTTGCTTCAAAAAGGACCTGCTCCTCACCTGCTTATTCTCGGCTCCGTCTCTTTTTCCTTCAGATGTCACCGAATGGAAGGCGGGAAGCTGCCCTCGGGCGGACAGATGGCAATCGGGCAACCCCGAAAGGGGTTGCCCGACAGGTTACGCACAGACATGGCAGTCTGTTATCCTCTTCGCTTCCTGAATGCCCACGCGCCAAGCCCCAGCAGCAAGATGCTCAGACTGGACGGTTCAGGCACGGGCACCAGGAAGTACTGGTCGCCCGGTATGTTGCTAAAGTTCACCAGACGCGGCTCACCCAGATTGCCTCCACCACCGATGCCCGCCAGCACCTGATTGGACACATAGTCGT
>JAIMBJ010000066.1 GCA_023511455.1 Bacillota bacterium | reverse complement strand
CGCACCCACAGCTCAGGCGTCTGGCGCATCGCGATGGCAGGCATCACCAGCGGGTCTTTGGGCGCAGGCAGGTCGGCTGCCGTCCTCGACGCACTCAGCAGAAACACAGCACCGCCAAACAACGTAAAGATACTCATCTGCCCTCACCCCGCTTGCTCGCTTGCTCAATGGCATACCGTAAGGCAGTTCTCACGCGGACTTCCGGTTCTATTTGCAGCCAGTGCCGTAATCTGGGAATGGCTGCCCGCGTCGCTACCTGGATTAAGGCTTCAGCAGCGCTCAGCCGAATGCTGGAGTGCGGATGCTCCAGCAGTTCCAGCAACAGCGGCTCGGCGCGCGCGTCTCCAAGACGCTTGAGCGCGTCGATGGCCGACAGGCGCAACCCCAAGTCCTCCTCCTGTCGCGCAGCCGCGAGCAGGTCATCGAAAGCCTCTCGCGCCTCAAGCCAGCCGAGCCCACGCGCCGCCATATCCCTACAAGGACCGCGCCGCAGGATGCCCAGAAACGCACTGGCGGCTTCCGGCGCACGCAATCTGGTCAGCACGTGCAAAGCGGTAGACACGGCGGGCTCGTGACTGCTGGGATCTTCCAGCACCTTAATCAAGGCGGGCACCGCAGGCTGACCGATATACTCCAGCATCTCCCCAACCCACAGGTCGGTTCCCACGTACTGTTCTTCATTCACCTCGCGGATTAGCTCCTGTATCGCCTCTTGTAAAGTCATTCCTACCGTGCGCATCCGCCAGTATGCCCACGCGGGGTCTGGCTGTTCCGGCTCCAGCGGCAGAGACCTGCTGCGCACGTCTCCGCTGCACCCCGCTACATATTGTCGCAGCACCTCCATCGCCCGTCGGTCTTCCATGCGAGCCAGGGCAAACACATACGGGTCGGGCGGAAAGGAGGAGCTTGCCTTCTCCACCAGCAGCGGCACGGCTTCTACCGCCTTCAGCACACCCAGAGCGCGCGCCCCCTCCGCCGTCTTCAGCCAAAACTGCCATCTGTCGCGCAAAGGAGCCGTGAGGGGAGGCTCAGGGGTCTGCACCCAGGCGACCATGGCTTTCACGTAGGCATCTCTGCCCTGCGCGCGGCAACGGATGCGCTCAATGGTGTAACGCACACGGTCTGCCAGCTCTAGATAAATTTCGTTTGGCCCATATGTCCATCCTTCCAGTGGTTTTGCTGCTACCTCGTAGCGCCGCACATACTCTTCCAGTGAGGGTATCAGTTCCGGAGAAGCCACATCTCCCAACCGACGCAGCGCATAAACACGCATCTGGGAACGCATATCCTCCATGTCTTTCCATCTCACCAGAGGTTCTGTGGTGCCATATACCTTGCGGTCTAACCACTGGTCATCCAGGTACGACAGCAAGGCGGCGGGGTTCTTCGCAGACAGCCGGTGTATCTCCACCAGAGGACGCGGGGTCGGTTTGAAAATGATGCCCGGCAAGATGACCTTCGACCGCGCTTTAAGAGGCGACTCTGCCCCCAGGGCGAAGGCACTCAGCAACGCCACGGCTGGCACGCATATAAAGATTGTCTTCATGGCTGTTACTCCTGTGCTTGAACGTGAACTGGATCAGTAGTCCTGACGGCCACCTTCCGACCAGTCCTGCTCGTCCAGACTGCCGACGAGGTAGCCGTTCCACTCTCCGAACAGCTGGGCATACATCTCGTGGTCCAACACCGTGCAAACCTCCCGCCCAGTGGCATCCTTACCGTAAAGCCACCAACGCTCTACCGCGTATGGGTCATCTTTTCCAAAACCAAGCGAGCGATGCAGGTGCTCCCAAGAGTCGCACACGCCATCCATGTCCTCATCATACGGTCGTCGGAAAGGATGGAACAGGTACGACCCGATGTGCGCCGAGTCAAAGCCACCCCATGATGCCAGGAACAGGTCACGTTCTGCGAGCTCATGCGCCACCGTATTGGCAACTGCGTCGATACCGTCAGCCCATAAGCCATACCGTCGTACGGCGCCTCCTGATTCTATGCGGGCTTTCAAGGAGCTACCGAACAAATAAACGCGCCCCCGATATTGCTCGCTGTGCTGCAAGCCATAAGGTGCCCAGTACCCACTCCAATCGAGAATCCCGACAGTAGTATCAGTTATGTCAGTTCCGGGTCTCGATGGCGGCCGGGGCGCATAGTAGACCACATATCCGCCATCGAGGTTTGGGTCCATCTCATTAAAGCGAGGGATAACTGCCCCCCAATGCCCGGGACGAGCATCGAACCAGTTTGGTGGGTCCCAGTGGGCAATAGAGGAAATTCCCCTTGAAAAGTCACACATCTCATCGTGCGTAAACAGGCGGAAGGTGATAGCCCGCGAACGGGTCTTGGTGTTCTGAAATCCAAGCCACGGGTCGGGATAGGGGAAGGCAAACGTTGCCCGTACTTCGACCACAACCCGCCGATGTTCTTCATCGGGTGATATCGGGAAAGTATCAAACAGCCGCCAAGGTGGTTCGCCCCTAAACCGACCTCTCCATGGCATCTGAAGCCACTCTACATACCGTAGATACCATGGTAAGGTTGCGGGGGCGTCGACCACCCAGTTATAATAAACAGTTTCCTCACGGCGAAGGCCGGAAGCGAACAAAGAAGGATACGTTGTTCCTCCGCTAACGCCGCGACCGACAATAGAGTGGATTGTAGGCACATCCAGTATCGTAAGGGTGATTGTTAGCGATACAGGTTCGTCCCTTCTAGAGGCTATCGGTGAGCGATCATACACAGTGCATTCCAGTTGCACGGTGCGGCTGAACTCTCCGGGGTCTAGCGCTGGGGGATGGTAGTCTGCATATCGCAGGTATCTGCTGAAAGCTGGTCGGTCGTCAATCATACCTCCCCCATGTCTAATCCGCCAATGAACGTCAAGATGGTTCATCGTCTCGCGCACCTTGTTGGTTAACCGTACATCGCGGTCTGCGTTCGTGATAGAGACTTCGTCGTAGTCAACAACGTGGATGACAATGGGTATCGGTCCAGACAGGTTGCTGAAGAGCTCCGCACCAGCCGGTTGCACGGCAAGTACTCGGATTGAGTCCCCGGGGCTGTATTGCCGGTAATGCGGCACGCTCATAGCGAGGAATTGCCCACTATTAGGAGGCTGAATCTGGGCTGTTATCCGCCATAGTCCCGCATCCGGCAGATACAGGCTAAAGAAATCTTCGCCCTCTACTGAGAAATCTGCATAATAAACTATCTGTTCAGGTGCATCCTCACGAAAGGCCTCCAATCGTATGCTAACCGCCCCTCCATACCACTCTTGTAAACGGATAACGCCACACACGTGGTATCCTTCATTCGGCGCGGGCAGGCGGGGCAGCGTGGGGTCAAACGGCTCCGCACCCACCTGTCCAAAGTTGCGTACCACAATGCCGACATCAAACAGGGTCACTTCGCCGTCACCGTCCAAATCGGCACGCGGGTCCCAGTTGGGGTCGCCGGGCACGCTTCCCATCGCGCTAACCACAATCCCGAAATCAGAGAGGGTTACTTCGTTATCGCCATCGCAGTCGCCGTTGAGCAGGGTGATGTGGAGACTTTGGGCTTGCAGGGGAGAGACCAGCAAACACAGGCTCACCACTGCCCACGCGATAAGGGGGGGGGTAGAAAAGCGCAAATTGCAAGACATCTTGATAAGCCTCCCTTCGCACTCCTCTAGAACACGGGTTTGGTGAGAGTATACACCTTACATCATCGGTTTGTCAAGGTTTTCTGAGGGTGTTCGAGAATTGTTGAGAAGTTGGTTGTAGCGCAAGGAGAGAGGCGTTCTTGCTACCCCTTGTCTTACCTCACCCCCGTCCCCTCTCCTACGAGGAGAGGGGCGTTCCCCCTTCCCT
>JAIMBJ010000065.1 GCA_023511455.1 Bacillota bacterium | reverse complement strand
TGTCTCCGTCGACGTCACCGTTCGGCAGGATAACATCGACGCCCTCGACGTCCGCATTGACCACCTGAATGCCTCGGACAACCACCCGCAGCCAGTGACTGGCCTTGAAGGCGATGTCGTACTCGCCAGATTCGACTTCACTCAGGGTGTAACTGCCCATCTCATCCAGCAACACCACCTCCGTTCGCAGTGGCTGAGTACTGACCGAAGGGCGGAGCTGTACCTCCACAGGAACGCCCTCCGGTGAGGCGACAAAATCACCAGGCGTTACCCTGCCGCTCACACGGAACCTCTGCACCCGCTCGGTGAGTACGGCGTTATCGAAAGCATAGATGTTCCACTCGGCGGGCGAACTGGCGTGCCCTTGCAGGAAGACCGTGATGTAACCGGATTGCGCTGTCGCCCGTACCCACAGCGGATGCCAGCGGTCAAAGTTCACGCTCCATGGCGTCCACACCACGCCGGATGCATCAGGATTCGTTCTGCCGAAGGGGTCTATGCCGATACGCACCGCCACGTTGCATTCCGGAATATTCAAGCACCACGTCCATGCCCATGCACTGAAGCAGTACTCTCTATCTGGCTTTGCCGGAACACGCTGCCACACCCCACCGTTGCGCGTGCCGCCGTTGGTCGCCCAGCCGATGAAGTACCGCCCCTCCACTGCTCGCAGGTCTTTGAACCAGGGACCCTCGTACACCCCATCCGACGCACCGAAATAGGTCCACCCCGCGGGCGCGCCCGTTTCAAAGCCACCGTTCACCAGCAGGTTGGGCGTCTCCGGCAGCGTAAGAAGGGTGTTGTCTCCACTGACACCGTCGATGTAGCCATCCGCCCGCGAGCGCACCCGAAAGTGGTACAGAGTATGCGGCTCTAATCCGCTCAGGCTAACCTCATGGATGTTGGTCAGGGACGGATTGCCCACGGTTTGAGCGTATGGCGTATCGGTACCGTATTCGACCATCGAATCGGCGGGCGCGCTGGTACGCCAGTACAGCGATGCGCTGCGCGAGGCGACGCTGGTGGTCAACAGGCTATGCATCTGCAGTCTGGGTTTGACCGCACCCGGGTATTCTTCCACTGTCATGACACAGCTTCCGAGATCGAGCCCGGGCTGGGCAACTCCGTTCAAATATACCATACCGCCCGGATAGGCGTTGTTGGCAAGATAGATGTAGAATCCCTCGCCGGTGGTACGGCGGATGCGCAGGTAGTAAGTCTGTCCGGGTGTCAAGGGTACCTCGCCGGGCGACCAGCAGACCATCATGGGGCTATCCGCCCATCCACGCACGTAGCGCACAGCGCCGACCATTTGTCCGCCAGATGGAGCGGTATGCACACTTACCGTGAACCAGACGTTGCTCACGCCGCCTGTGATGAAGCTGACGGAGGTCAGGCTGCTCCCTCTCGCCACGAAGCTCTGCACCGCCTCGTTCACCCATTGCCCGCCGTTATTGTGGCGAACATGGTAAAAGGTAGCATGTCCGTCGTTATCGCAGCAGATGGTGATGCCGAGGTCTATGTCTGGTATCGATGTACCGTCCACGACAGCGCAACCATCCGGGTAAGCATCTGCGCCGAAATAGAGCGGACGGCTCATATAGGTAGACCACAGGGCGTTGTCCGGTCGGCGCAATACCACCGTGTATCGCCTGCCAGGAACTACCGGCACTTCCCCGGCGTGCCAGGCGGCAGTGCCCCTGCCGCTTTGTCCAGCATACAGAGTGCGTGCGGGTCCCACCTGAGGTCCGTCCTGACCGCCCTCGTGCACGGAAACGTTAATGGTAGTCGCCTCCGATGCCACGCGCGCTGTTACTTTCACCACCGACGTGCCGTCGGCAATGAAACTCTGGGCGTATACCCGATGCCAGTCTACAAACCAGGTAGGGTCGTCCGTCCACACGGTGTTGTATAAAGTGAAGTTCAGTGGCGTCGTCCTGTTATCGCGAACCACCACGCCGTGGCGCATCTGTACGCGAAAGTGAAACGGGTCACGCAAACCGACTGTGTACGTGCCTGCCGGTAAGGTTATCGTGTACGTGCCGTCGGTCGCGGTGCTCGCGGAATAGGTGTAGCCGGTCTCGCTGGAGCTCGCCCACACGGCGATCTCATATACCCCTCGCCCCAGCATATCCGATACCTTTCCGCTTATCCAGCCGTCTGCGAACACAGAGGTATGAATGAGCAGCAAGAACAAAGAAACAAACCAGGTAGTGTAGTGCACCATCTTGCTCGTCCTCCTGAAGACAGTCGACCCGCGACACCGCAACGATGAGCGAAACACCATGCCGTTTTCACGGATATAGCGGCGCCGTTTGAGCACTCACTGGCAGGGTTGGAAAGCACCCCACTGCGAGTTCACCAGCCGCACGTACCCTTCCGAAACCAGTTTGTTTTCCAGGTCAGCCAGCGTGTCCTGATTCAATCGTTTGGCGTGTCCGTCGGCAAAGGCATAGTTTTTGCGGGCAATGCCCGTGCTGGGGTCTTTCTGGTGCCAGAACCATATCTCGCCGATAGCCAGCCACTGGGAAGGCACCGCGACCTTCGCGTCAGTCAGCCCGGTGTAGGGACCAAAGTAGCCCCGCTCTGGTCGTTCTGGTGTAGCCAGCGCACCGAGCGAGCAAGTGAGAGACCAGGCGTTATACTGGTAGCTGCTCAGCGGACCTCCCCGTGGTCCCAGCACCTCCGGGTCCCAAAGCGGACGCTCCGTCCACGGTGGAACGAACAACCAGAAGCCCCCGTACGACAACCCGGTATCACTGGGGCAACGGTGTATCTGGATGTTTTTGACGTAGGGCTCCAGCGCGTCCACCATGCGCTGACGGCAAGTGATGCGCCGGCTGACGGGGTCATAATCTCGTTCGCAGACGGGAGGGTCGGTGATGGCAGCGATCCAGGAACCCGCCTTTGGAAAGGTTTCATCATAGTCCTGCGTGTACATGCGCAATGCCGTGCCCAGTTCGCGCACATGCGTGAGACAAAGCGCCATGCGTACGTTTTCGCGAGCACGCGCAAACACAGGGAAAAGTATCGCCGCCAGAATGGCGATAATGGCTATCACCACGAGCAGTTCGATGAGCGTAAAAGCATAGTGATGTTTCATCCTTGCTCGCCTCCTGAAACGAGACGGGGGCGCAGGTGAGCCACGCCCCCGCCGGTTGTCACCTAGCTTGTACGCCGTCGCCACAGCCACGCTATCCCAACGCCCAGCACCGCCAAGCCAGAAGGCTCCGGTACCGGAGTGAGGCTCACATTGTCAATGTCCATAAAGGTCGTGGCAACGGGCCAGAAGATACCCACACGTGTCCAGATGGTCACGCTGGAACCGGTGGGCACAATGGTGGTCTCGAAGTGCTGCCAGGGCTTGTCACCAGTGGCATCCTCCATAACCACCCACACGATGCTTGCACTGTCGGGGTCAGTACCGCCGGTCAGGTCGTAGCCGATGCGCCGCTCTTGCCCTGCACCGGGGTCGGTGGTTCCGGCGACCAGATAGTCGAAGGAGAAGATGTGCGGCAGACCGGGTATCGCGCCGTTGACTACCTGGTAAATCCCTCCCCGGAATGCCTGTCCGGCAATCTGACCGCCGATGATTCGCTGTGCGCTGCCGGGCACGCCCCCGACCTGCCAGAAGTGGGTGCTGCCTGGAAAGACCGGATTGATGTTCCCTGCGTCCCAGACAGACCATCCGTTGGCGATGGTTTCACCACCAATGTTGGTAAAACCGCCCTCAAAGTCGCCGTTCACCACGAGGTTCTGGGCGAACACCGGCAGGGCAATGCCGCTCAGCAACACCAACAGCAAACCGAGTTGTTTCATCGTAGCCGTCCCTCCTTTCTGAAAGTATATGCAACCGATGGTTCGGATCGGTGCCTCCGTAACGGAACTACTCCTCGCCAACCATGCCAAAGTTCTGTACGAGGATGCCGAAGTCGAACAGTGTTACCTCCTCATCTCCGTCCAGGTCGGCATCGGGGTTCCAGTTGCTGTCGCCTGGCTGCG
>JAIMBJ010000064.1 GCA_023511455.1 Bacillota bacterium | reverse complement strand
CTCTCTGCCCACGAACAGGTATCTGGCGGTCTGCATGGTGATGGTGGAGCCGCCCTGTTTGAAGGCGAGGTTTCGGAGGTTGACTCTCAGGGCACGGTGCAGAGCCTGCCAGTCCACACCGTGATGTTGGTAGAAGTAGCCGTCCTCCGAGGCGACGAGAGCATCGCGCATCGGTTCGGCGATTTCGGTCAGCGGGGTAAACAGGGGGCGCGGCGGTGCGAGGGTGCGATACAGGGGAACCTTGGAGCGGTGCAGCTGGAATTGCCATAGTGCTGAAGCCAGCGGTATGGACACCACCATCACTACAGCCAGCAACGCCAGCCCCGCCCGTAGCAGGAAACCACGCTCGCGCCGCGCAATCTCTTCACGGCTGAAACGCGGATGCTCGAAACCTGCATCCAGCTGGCGCACGGCGATGCCCAGCAGTGCCATCGCCACAAGCGTGGCACCCGTCCGCCCAAACTCCAGAACCGGCGAGTCCGCCATGCCTGCCACCAGAACAGACAGCAACCCCAGCGTGCAACCCACCCCGAGCGCTTTGGCGACAGGGTCATCTCCCAAACGAGCCAGCCCCTGCCGATAGAGCTGGACATACCGCCATAATACCAACAAGAACAGCACCAACCCTACCATCCCCACATCGGAGGCAATGAGCAAATACAGGTTCTTCGGTTCGGTGTTCATCGGGTTAAAACTGAGCAGGTGTTCGGTCATGTGCGCACGTTGCCGGGCATGGTAGCTGCCCACGCCGTTACCGATGATGGGGTGTTCCGCGATCACCGAAATCGCCACCTGCCAGATGGCGAAACGCCCCCAGAAGGAACGATCCTGCGGATTGCCCAGCCACTGACCACCCGTGCGAACCAACGCAGTCGCCAGCAGCAAGCTGGCGCACAGCGCGCAAAGAACCCCCTTTGCCCAGCGCGCCTGTATCAATGCCCGCTGCCCAACCGTGAACAACGGCAAGGTCAACGCGAGCGCTATCCATGCGGTGCGGGTATAGGTATACCACAACGCGACAAAGCATAGCACAGTGTTTAGCAGCCAGAAAGCCTGCTCCCATCGGCGAGAAGCCCCCAATGCTAACGCGAGGCACAGCGGAATGCCGAGCAACAGCAAGGGATACAGCTGGTTGGGTGTTCCCAACGTGCCCCCCGTACGCGCGCCGAAATGCGGCGTGTGAAATTGCCGGATGTCCAGCCAGTGATAGCCGATAGCGTAGGTCGCCTGCACCGCCACCGCCACACCGATGCCCTTTGCCAGAAACGGTAATGACCGATGTTCCACCATGAGCATCGCGAAAAGGAAGATGCTCAGCGGATAGCCTATCCACCAGGTGTCATCGTAGGAATACGGAATGCGACCCGAGTGTAGCCAGTCGGTGAGGTAGACCGCGTACCAGAGCATGATAGCGACCATCACCTTGTCTGTGGGCTTCGCCCACGGTCGGAGAGTGGAGCGCATCGCCAGCCAAGGCAGAAGGAAAGTGACACTGAGCGCGATGCCAGTGGTGTAGATTAGTGCATCGTAGCCCAGTGTGGCGTATAACGGCTGGAGCAGACCGAGAAACAGGAGCAGGTCTAAAAAGCGGAAGAAGCCCCATGTGATAGGTTCGATGACTGCCGTGTTGGGCAGCACATGCCACCACAGCACCGCCAGCAACAGGATAGCGTTGAGCGATGGTACCTGTCGCACAGTTTGGAGTAGTTGGTATACGCTCTGTCTGGCGATCACATCGTTTGACGGGCTCTTCTGTAAAGGTAGATGGCTAAGGCGATTAAAAGCAGACCGGGGACGAAGACCACCCACGTAACGCGAAAACCGAAACCAGTGCCGGGCAGCTTGCCTTGTTCATATGCCATGCGCCTGAGGTCTCCTTCGCTCGGAAGCGAGCCTTCCCAGCGGTATTGCACCACGCCTTGCTGGACTTCCGGATTTGCACAGTTCTCAAAGGTAACACCCTTGACTAAGCGGTAGTCCATCACAAATCTTTCTAAGGGCAGCTCGAAATCACAGGAGGATGTTCTGGACAGCGACTTTAGGTGAAACTCTTCTAATGTATGGCACCACTCGTCTTCAAAGCGTGAGACCTGTCTTCGTGTAACATAACAAGGCACTCTTACACCGGAATAATCTGTGAACTTGTGTATCTGCCATGACAAGCTCGGTATCGGTAGGTACGATGGTTTCCTATCGTAGCGAAGCAAATGTCCTGTCGCTCTTTCTAATGATACCCGGATGGACATATCATGCCAGCCAGGTGGCGACGCAGTGGATAGAGTAACTGCCTGAGGTGTGGTGGATTCCAGTTTCCAGCTGTTGGTATACAACCGGAGCGGGTTATCCATCGACAGTACCATCATGTAAAGAGTCTGCTCACCAATGCCTGCGATATCCCGTTCCCTGCGACATTCAGCTGCACACTCCCAGATCTCTACGGGTAACGGGGGTGGAGAGCTGGGAGGTGGTACTGCTGTCCCCCACTGACTCCCCGGTGGAGGTGGTATAAGCAGGGGCGTAGCGTGACTAATACCAACCCTGTTATCAAATACAGTTAAGATTTTCTTTGTCCCGCTGATAGGCTGTGAAGCAAAGCGCACTTCCTTTGTACCAAACTGTTTGCTGAGGTGTTCCGTCATGCGTTTTGCCAAACTTGGTGGTGTTCCAAAAACGGGGAACTCTCCAGAAATGACTACCCGTTGACCGTGTTTACATATACGTATTTCCAAGCTCTTACGCTGAGCCGCACCCTTCGGGGGAATACGCACATCTCGTCCGACACGAAAATCCTTGCTGTACCACACCGATACGCTGTAGCGCCATACCCAGACATAGCCGTTTGACTCTTTTTCCCGCTCGTCCGCCAGCTGCATCATACGGCGAACCTCACCGCTCGCGTCGATGCCTTGCGCGCGCGCCTGCACAAAGAGCAGGGATACCACAAGTGCCAACATACCCAGAGCTAACATGATGTTTCGCGACATCGTTCCGCTCCCCTTTTGCTTCCCAGAGTATAGAGTGGGAGACGACAGAAGGCAAGCGTCCCCACTCCGTAAAGAATTTGGTTTACGCTCCTCCTCCTAATGGA
Source organism: Bacillota bacterium (assembly GCA_023511455.1). Taxonomy (NCBI): domain Bacteria; kingdom Bacillati; phylum Bacillota; species Bacillota bacterium. Next base: position 970 of record JAIMBJ010000064.1, on the reverse strand, counting down.
CCCCCTACGCACGTTTTTCCAATGAGCTGGCCTGTGTAGTCTCGCCACTCGGTATTGCATGGGCAGGAACGGATTAATGTCGGCGAGCAAGTGGCGTACTGACCCACTACGTAGACGGGTCCCCAGACCTCTTGGCACTGATATCCCTGCTGTTCCCTGCACTCACCGAACCATGTTAGATAACGGGCACAGTGGTAATTACATAAGCCAGTTTGCGAAGAGAACCGACACCAGTTTTGCGTGCCTTGGTGCCAGGACCAGAAACAGTTCTTGTTCTTCTGTTGGGCAGATACCGATAGCGCGATCACTGCCGAAGTGGCCACCAGCAGGATTATCGCATACTTTCTTTGTCCTGCACGAAGCATCTCTGCACCTCCTCATAATTTCACCCGTTGCCGAGAAGGATTTGCCACCATAAACCGCACCGTCAGCCTCTCGCGCCACGCGCGGTCACCGGCTCGCACAACGATATCTATCGCCTCCTCATATCCCCCTTCTGTTCTCCCCTCTGTGTTCAGCTGCAAATCCAACGCGCGGGCACCTAATGGCGGCAGAGTCATCGCGCTGACACCAGCTACCGTACACCCGCAGCTTGGCTGAATATGCACATCCAGCCTCCGCAGGGTAGGGTTGATGAGCCAAGCCCGGTGCCGGGTCACTGAACCCGCTTGCACCACGCCGGCATCATGCTCCGCACCAACCAACCAGAGCCCGCGACCGGGAAGACGGTATTCCGCCCCCGCCACCAGCAGTAGCCAGCTGATGCCGATGCACGTAAGAAACACCGCCCGCACGCGGACGGGGATGCGACTCATTCTGGTAGCATACCTCCCAGCTTTGGGTGTTGGTATTCTACCCTTATTCTACACCGTCCCCCCCCGCGTCAATACCCCATTTTTGCCATTTTTGTGACCAATTTGTGCTATACACGGGAGTTAATACCCCAGCCGCGCAGGCGATATACACCAGC
>JAIMBJ010000063.1 GCA_023511455.1 Bacillota bacterium | reverse complement strand
CACTGCCCCTTGTAGCCGTATGGTGTCGGGTTGTTGCCAGACATGCGCTGACCCCACACGTGGCATGCCAAAGCCCGCACTGGCGGTGCCGTCCCGCAAGGTATAGTAGCAGCTACCGGCGAGATCGGTCAATAGCCATTTCTTCCAGCAAGCCGGCGATGAAGGACGACAATAGTAAAACACTGAGAACCATTACCGCCCACAAAACAGATTGTGCTACCACCAAGCGTCGTGAGGCAGTCTCACCTGGCGGCAGTATTCCCACAGCCAAAAAACGGGCAACAACAGGTATGACCAGGTAAGAGAGTGCAATACCTGTCCAGACTAAAATCACGCCGTGCCATCCTATCTCGGTGCGCATACGAAGGGTTTGAACAGCAGCCCACGCCCAGAACAATATCACAAGCCCTATCCACTTGCGCATCGCGTTCTCCTCACCGATACGGCAAAGCCAACTTTGCGAAAGCCTGCCAGACAAGGGCCACGGTATACATCAACGCGATAGACAGAAAGAAAGTCAAAGCATCTACCGCATGTTTGCGTACATAGGCCCCGCTGTCGGAAGAGAGCCGAGCAAAAAGCCGTACGAACATCGTTCCCGCGCTGCCGATTGCCAGCCCGATGCCGAGGAGTACGACGACACCTTGCCAGCCGAGGGCATCACCCGGAACGCGTGCCGTCACTCCAGCCGTCAGAGAAACCGCGAACAACATCGCATTCAGCATGGTCAATCGGATAGCCCACATGGTTTTCCTCCTCTACACAGCCGGCGGAGGTGAGGGACGTGGTATGTATCCTCCAGGCCCGCAGCCCCCTTGCCCCGGAGAGGGACTCGGTGGATGCGGTACAGGCGGAGCCGGCTTAGGAACTGGTAACCTTGGCGGGTCCTGGCGAACCTCGTCGCATAGTCCACTTCCGAAGCCGCCACCGAAGAACGCGCCCACTATCTCCGACAGCAGTTCCAGAACCTCGTCCTTGATGTTGGGAGGCAGCAGCTTTTTGAGTAATTCACCACCCAGTATGCCCCCGATACATCCTCCAATGACATCGCACAAGCTTGGCACAGGGAAGGGACCGCAGGTACGTATCCCAGCCCTTCCGTGCATTATACCCCGATATAGAACGCAGGCTAACCATTCCCCAATCTGTTCTGCCGCACCGCCGGCAATGCCAACTGCACACTGCCGCAGTATTATTCCCACGAAGGGCGCAATCACGACCGTGCCCGAAGGGTCCTTACCAATTACCACCCCGTTCCCCACATACGCATACAGGTTGATGCCCCCCTCCAACCCAATCGGGTCTCGGGTCAACAGTCTGCTTGTGACGTGAGCGGGCATTGCCTGTGTATATGACCTTACAGGTCTTCCCACCTTACGACTCTACTGAAACCCCTGCCCTATACACACGACCGACACTCGTCCACTTCTCCATCATCAATGCGGCCAAATGGTTATGCAAGCAGACCGAATTACCGAACCGTGTGTCAGGTGAGTGTACGCATAGGCATTCACTAAAACTAATATCAGGTGACATAATAACGACATCAGAGACCAATGTGTTAACGTCTGCGCTCGTTCCGCTGCCCTTAATGCCACATAGATACTTGCCAGTGATAATCCGAGGGTAACCGCGTAAGCATGAGACAGCCACAGGCTCACATAAAAGAAGGTCGGTAGCCACCAAAGGAAGTATAGGATCGCCCCCACCGTTTCCCAGTGTGAACCTTGCTGAGCAGCGACGAGATTCATTGCAAGTACGAGAACACCCGAAGCTATCCCCATCATTGCGCACAAAGTGGCTGCCTTCACTAACAGAACGCATCTATGGATGAACAGCGTACTCATCTGGTCGTCAGCGGCAACATACATATTATGGGGCGGGGACGCCCTGGAATGCATGGTGTGGGAGCATAATCAAGACACCTCGTCCAGCAATCCAGATGTCCCCAGGTCAAATAGACAAAAACCTCACAAGCCCAGTCGCCTCGGCACGCCTTGAAACGCTCGAGCAAACACCCTCGCACGCAGTTACTCCACGGACTGTTCCCTGCAGCTCTACACGGCTGAATCATCATACAAGCAACTCGGTTGCCTTGGCTGCATAGCCGTTCATATTCAGAACATGCTGATGGCGGGGCACCACTGGGAGGTTGCATTGGCGGGGGAGCAGGTTCGCAAGGCGCTATTATTCCTGGGAACGGCGGATACAAAGGTATCAACCCGTTCGGGTCCACCTTGTTGACCACCCCGTTCCCCACATACGCATACAGGTTGACCCCTCCCTCAAACCCAATCGGGTCTCGGGTCAGGAACCTTCCCGTCGCAGGGTCTAAGTAACGGTGCGTCAGCAACAGTATATCAGTTTCCATGTCCGTATAGTAGCCCCACTGCGCTTTGTAGCCGTATGGTGTCGGGTTATTACCAGACATGCGCTGACCCCAGGCGTCGTAGGATAGGCACTAGCGGCATTATTCCGTCGAGATAAAAATAGGAACGACTATCCGAGGCGCTTGCGTTCATAGCTCGCATCCCACGAATACCCCCACCACATCCAGATTTCCCTCCGGCTCAGCTGCATCCCTGTCGGGTACATATCGGCAATCTTCTGCATCCACTGCTGCAGGAACAACCACTCACGGTAGGCGACTGCGCGTACCACCACATTGCCCACCTGAGAACTTTCCCGTTGCGCCACCAACCGCTCTATCTCCGCTTCGAGCCCCTGCTTCTCTTCCTCCGATAACTCGTTTTCACGCACCATTAGCTTCCATTCAATATCTTGCACCATCTGCCCTGCCTCATAGTCTCGCGGATTGTCCGCCCGCCAAATGTCATTCATCCGCTGCCAGATGCAGTTAGACACGATATCTGCCGTCGCTGCCGCCGAGCGGAACATGTCCTGAGCCCAGTTCAGCAGCATATACTTCAGAAGGCTCACCGCGTTCAAGAAATGCCAGTACAGTTCCAGTTCCCAGTATGCGCCCAGACGACACTCCTGCAGTTTGGCGTTGCCTTCGCAGCGGTCTTTGAGCCACAGTTCTGCCGCTTCTACCACCTTCCTTGCACGAAGGTCGTCGGGGCGATGGAACTCAAACGTGGGCAGATAGCGCTTCAGCACGTTCACCGCCAGACCTACCTGCACCTCCACTGGTAGACCATACAGGAAACGGAGCAAATGGTCGAAGTTTTTGGCAAGGAGCTTCTCCCAGTCATACCCGTCAAGTCCAGCAATGGGTTCTATCGGACGCAGGAATCGCCCAATTTTGGCAACGTAGGTATGGCGATGAGTAAAGGCTCTCACCGGTTGATGTCTATACCTCGTGCTTCTCTCTCAGGGCAGGGGGAACGTCTCTCTCCCCCAGGCAAAAGCACACTCCATTAACGCTACTTTATGTTGAACCCTGCGACTTTGGCGTCCATTCTCTCATGTAGAGCAGCAGCAAGTGTCTCAATCCATACACCACGCATAAATAAGCCAGCAGGGCACTGAGTGCAAGCCAGAACGCACGCACCACCCAACTGGTTAGCGGCCGGAAGATAACCGTCACTGCCAATATATCAAGACACAGTATTGCCCCCAATGCCAGCACTTGCAGGCGTGGACATATTCTGTTTCCCCCGAACAACAGTATCGCTGTGCCTATACCCAACAAGTAGGCGATATGTAACATGAGTAAAATTGCCTCAGCCCTTGCGCTTCTTGCCAAAAACGTGGGGGGAGGAACATGTGTCACCTTCTGCTGGCTATCTAAAAACACTCTCACAGGTGTATCGCTACAAAGGTAAACCCATTCAGCCTCCCGCAGGACAAGCTGTCCGTCCTGCTCACGACGATACACATTAGTGATGTAATCCGGTTCGCCGTGCGCCCGCTTGATGGCGGATGCAGGGGTGCCAACGGGCATGGAGGCAAACTTCTGAATCATTCCGTTACATTCCCAGATGAAATGTGTATCCACCGACAAAGCCAACCAAAACACGCCAAATGGAGCGGCTTGCAAAGCAACGGCTATGCACAAGAGGCAAAACCGCACCACCTGCTTTCCTATCGATGTTTGCCCCATTTTCTGAGACAACACGCCAGGCAACCCTCTCTTGCTTCCGCGCATGCCACCCCACTACTATTAGCCAGCCGGTCAGCATCACTGGCGCCCTCAGGATATCCCCCTGGGTAGACACGATGTCCGAAGCCTTGTGCCTGTTCACGGCACTCACCCGCTCCGATTGCACAGGCTGGCGACCCACTACATCGGCTGATTTCACAGGTGGCATAGCAATGAGCCAGTTTGTCGTTGCGCGACCAGTCCAGCACTCGACGAGCCAATTCGTAAGCTTCCCTAGCGCACTCGCCACAGTTCTTGATTGCTACAAGTATATCATCCATCCACTGTAAGAAGCCAAAATCGGGTAGAACGATACCAATAAAAACTCGCCCTTCGCTATCTTCTCCCATCACCACCCCGTTCCCCACAGTCGCATACAGGTTGATGCCCCCCTCCAACCCAATCGGGTCGCGGGTCAAAAACTTGACGCAGGCACCAGATGCTCGCGGATCCAATCGGTGAACTGGTCTTCAGACACCCCGCCCGAGGCGATACCCATAAACATTCTGTACTTGTCCTCCGCAGAAGCAGACAGGTCGTAACCGTTCAACCGCAGGAAGACCCGACACGCCACAAGCGCCACCCGCTTGTTACCGTCCACAAAGGGATGGTTGCGCACAATCGCCCACGCGTAGGCAGCTGCCAATCGTGCCATGTCCGCATTCGGCTCATAAGCATACACCTGTCGGGGACGAGCCAACGACGCTTCCAGCAAGCCTGGGTCACGTATCCCCAGCGAGCCCCCGTGTTGCAAAATCTGCCTGCGATGGACATACAGTATCAGCTCTTCCCGCAGCCACACAGGCTCTGCCATCGCCTATCCCGCCAGCGGCCGAAGCACTTCCTCATCTTGCTGCATCACTAACTCCGCTATCGCTACCTGCGTGGTCAGTTGAGGGTCTTCGGGCAGCAGCTCCAGCCCATACGGCGTCTCTATCACCAGAATCCGCTGTCCCTCCACCAGCCCAAGGCGATGCATTACCTCGTCGGGTAGCCCTACCTCCGCGTGCCCGGTTA
>JAIMBJ010000062.1 GCA_023511455.1 Bacillota bacterium | reverse complement strand
AAAGTCGGTCGGTGGGTCAAGCGCGTCCGGGATATCTCTCATGTGGTATTATATGAGCGCGCAGGCAGCAAAGCACTTAGGGCATTACGCCCTTCTGAGGAGGCGATTTGTGAGACATCTCGCGCTGCGCGTCGTGAGGCGATGAGGCGAGCAGGGATACCCACGTGCCAACAGCCGGTGCGTCAGGGTGGTAGGAGCGATTATCGATGGTATGAGTACCAGATTCCGAAAGAGGGTGGCGGACCACAGGATATGATTGTCCAACATCATCCCGCGGACGAGAATCACCCGTATCCTCACTGGGAAGCAGGACCTAAAAAAACTGGTGAGCAGCCTGACCTACGACTGCGTGGACCACGATACGGAGGTGGACGAAGCAAAATTCGGGTACCTTATCGAAGATAAGATAAGTGCATGAGTTTACTTCAGGTCAAGGAGGTTAACTGTGCAGGTAAGTGAGCGTTTGCGCAAAGCGTTGCGAGCGTCTCATTTTCGGCGGGTGGAGTCGCAAATTCGCGGGGAATTAGCCGCGTGGCTGGAGTGCCCTGCGGAACTCCTCTCATTTGTGGACTGGGACGAACATGATCGTGTTCTACAGCAATATAGCCAACTTCGACAAGCTGCCACAACAGGGCACTGTCCTAAACTCAGGCGAGAGTGGCGGAAAACCGATCGGGTGATGCTTGAAAAATCACTCGCAGCACATGCAGCTCAAGCAACTGGTTGGACTGGCTATGTATATGTTCCCGAATATCTAATTGAATTTATTCCTTATCATGGGTACGAAACTTGTGAGGTGCCTCTGTTGCGCGTTGCTTGCTTTGATAAAATCTTTCTGCGTGCCACATACTTGCTGAATCATCCCAACTACTTTGGTTATTTCGAGTGCATATTTTCTGATTTGACTAACGCGGTCTGCTTCGATCTAGGTGAGGTCGTTGACTATCAGCAGGAGTCAGCGCCTGTACGGTTGGAGCTTTATAGTGTTACCGGTTTGGGATTGGTCGCAGCAGATTGGGTGTCTCAGCTTTAGAGGTAGATTGCTAGCATCGCTGCTTAGGCACCGACGGATGTAGCGAAGCGTATGTTGCAGTGAATACCCGTGCGCAGTTCATGCTCGCGAGTATATCCTCTACACCCCAAGATGGCTCCAACGCGACCCGATAGACGCTGCCAGTGGCGACCCGAACCTCTATCGGTATGCGGGCAATGACCCCATCAACCAAGTAGACCCCGACGGCACCGATTGTGACTACCGCAGAGTGCTGGATCTAGCAGGGTTTATCCCTGGGATTGGGGATGTCGCCGACGCCATCAACGCGATTGGCTATGCGTTAGAGGGCGATTGGGTCAACGCAGGCATTTCGGCGGCTTCGGTAGTCGGGGCAGATTGGCTCAAAGCCGGTCGGTTGGCAAAGCGGGTCGTGCAGGAGGTGGTAGAGGAGAGTGCGGAGCAGGTCGCGAAACGGGAAGCGAAGAACGCCCTGCGGGAACAGGGGAAAAAACTTGCTAATAGGACATCGGGCAATAACCCACACACCCAGAAAGGACAAAAAGCTCACGACAACTTCCGACAAGAGGCTAAGAAAAGAGGCTGGGCAACAGAACGAGGAGTTGGCAAAGGTTCACGCCCTGATGCGATAGATGAGTGCGGGCACCCTGTTGAGCTAAAGCCATATACAAAACGGGGCATGCAGCGAGGTCGTGAGCAGGCGCAGCGATACGCCGACCAGACAGGCAAAGAAGCACGCCTCATCCCCTATGACCCCGAAACTGGTGAGATTTTGTGGGACAAAGAGGAGCGTATCAAGCCTCGCCGATAGGTTATGAGTCAATCGTTAGGGGTATCATTTGACGGGGGCAAGGAAAGATGGAGCTGGACAATCGCTTTAGGAAGCTATCACGAAGAGTTCAGAAGCTATTGGTCAATCAAGGTTTTGTTTGCAAGGGTCAAGCTTACTGGTGGGAGAGGGATCGGCTCTCGCCGACGATTATTTTAAGAAGAAGTCACTGGAATACTCAGGAGTTGTGCGAGTTCTGGTTTATACTTGGTGTCTTTATTCCCGAACTGTATTCGGTCGTTTATCGAGAGACTCCTCCGCTCTATCCGAAGGAGGGTTATTTAGCCATCTCCCTTGAAATCGACAGCATTCCCTTCTATCCTCGCTATTCTGAGACTCTCCGATGGGAACTCAAGTTGAGCGATTCAGCTGAAGTTGAGGAGCGTCTTTGGGCAGATGTTTCCCATCACCTACAGGATTATGCGATTCCGTTTTTAGATCGATTTCGCACTCTATCCGATACGATTGATTTTTTGGAATGGTTGCGCTCTCATAGGGATGAATGGTTCAAATTTAGGCAGATATTGCCGTTTGAGGCATGGGTTCCGATCTATTTAGCTGTTTTATACTGGATGGTTGGCGATCGTGAAAAGAGTTTGCGCAAGTTGGAAGCATTTGAGTGGGAGGAGACAAGTTGGTATATTCGGGAACATATGGAGCATGTTAGGCAGCACATATTGGGCTCTCTCTAATGAGTTAGAAGCCAGCTTGCGAGTACGTCCCCCGCACGGCAAGATGGCTCCAACGCGACCCGATTGACGCCTCCTCCGGCGACCCAAACCCGCATCGGCATGCGGGGAAAGAAGTCGTACACCGTGCTCTCAGTTCGAAAGTCCTGCGAAGCAGACGCCACGCACAGCCAGTGCGCAGCAAGTAGGAGAATGGCATCCCAAAACCCGCGTAAGGAATGCGACCCCGTCGAGACTTGCAAGTGGGTACCACGTGGATTTACTGCAGGTGAAGACCCTCTGGGCAGGATAAGGAGGCGGATGTCATCCAGGTTTTGGCGCCCGGTTGGGTTCATGAAAGGATGGCGAGGGTTTGAAGAGGGATTATTCCCCTTGACATACTCCTTCGTTGGTGGTAGCATACCGTTGGCAGGATGGAGGCTTGTTGCGATGGCTAAGGTAGTAGATATTCCCGATGAGATATACCTCAGTTTGCAACAGCAGGCACAGGCTCGAGGGATTACGGTTGCGCAGCTGATAGCCCAGTTGCAGGAGGAAGCCCAGCGGGCCCGTTTGGCGGCGGCGATTGCTTCACTGCATGCGAAGGGATTGCTGCTCACGGTTGCTGCACACTCTGGTGTGACGGACTTTGATCCCGTGTTGGCAGAGGGAGTGTGCCTTTCTGAGGTAGTCCTCCGGGAAAGGCGATAGATGGGTGCTTATTATCTGGACAGCAGCGCGCTGGTCAAACGCTATGTTCAGGAGCGCGGCACGGGTTGGGTAAGCATGCTCACATCTGTGCACTCTGGTCACGAAACCTTCGTGGCACTGGTGACGGGTGTTGAGGTTGTGTCAGCAGTCGCTCGTCAAGCACGTGCAGGCAGGTTCAGCCCTCAGGATGCCTCTGCGATTATCCAAGCGTTTCAGAACCACTTTTTCAGCCAATATAGGGTGGTGCTCACGGTGCCTGCGATTGTGCAACAGGCAATGGATTTAGCACAAAGGCATGGGTTGCGCGGGTATGATGCCATCCAGTTGGCGAGCGCGCTGGCTGTGCAGGGAGAGCTTGCTACTTACGGTGCAGAACCGTTAGTGTTTGTGTGTTCGGATCATGAGCTGAACAGTGCTGCTCAGGCAGAAGGTCTGCGGGTAGAGAACCCGGAGATGTATGCATAGCCGGGATAGTCGCAAGGCGCTCGCCCGTCGATTCGTGTCATCGTTCTCTTCACTGTCTCCCTTCCCTGCGCAGGCAGATAAAAGAAATAGGAACATCCCTCTGCCAGCAGGAGGGAGGAGGGGAACCATCTCGTCGCCCGCGAGTATGACCCCCGCACCGCCCGCTGGCTCCAACGCGACCCGATAGACGCCGCCAGTGGCGACCCGAACCTGTAAAGGCAATCCCGTTTCTGCTGCAGCAGGTTGAACGTGAGCCAGATAACACAGCGATTGGGGCCTGCTGATTGTGGCGCGAAACCTGCCTGCGCGCGTTTGGAGCCGCTATCGCTTTCTCAAGCGGAGCCTGCATCCATCCTGGCGCGGACGGCTTTCCTTGCTTGCCAAAACGCCCGAGGAGTTCGAGGCGGCACCGCCTCCCCTTTATCTGGACGTCGCGTGCGATGGCAAAATCCTGTATGACCCTCTGCTGAGGAGCTTGGCTTTGACCTTCACACGCAGACGGACTATGGCGATGAGTCGTCTCGGCGCGCTGGAGCGGTTCGGGTCAGCCCCACTCACAAAAAAAACTTAACATTCACCCTGTGCTGAGCCTCCAAAAACGCATCGAACGGTACGAATCTTGCACTATTACAGATGGAGAAACTTTGCGAAGATGGTGCGAACCAGGACGATGGAGGAGCCAATAGAACCAATGACACGACGCGATGTGCTGAAGGGCATAGGCGCGGCGACAGTGGGCGCGGCGGTCTGGCTGACCCTGCGCCACCGAGGGGACGCTTCGTCCAACCCACCGCGCAAGCGCGTGTTGCGGATTGCCCATCTGACAGATATCCATGTGCAACCAGAGGGTAACGCCGTTCGCGGCTTCATTGACTGCCTGAAAACCGTCCACGAATTACCCGAACGACCCGATTTGATTCTGAATGGCGGCGACTTTGTGATGGATGTGTTTGCACAGAACGAGCAACGCGCCAAGACCCTGTTCGACCTCTGGCAACGCATTCTCGCCGAGAATTGCGAAATCCCCGTGCGCCACTGCATCGGCAATCACGACGTATGGGGCTGGGACCGGTCGCGCAGCGGCTGCACTGGCAACGAACCCCGGTACGGCAAGAAGTGGGTGATGGAGCTCTACGGGCTCGAGAAGCCCTATTACAGCTTCGAACAGGCGGGCTGGAAGTTCATCGTGCTGGACGGCACGTTCCCGAAAGGCAACGACTACACCGCACGTCTGGACGACGAGCAGTTCGAATGGCTGAAAGCCGATCTACAGCGTACGCCCGAAACGACCCCGGTGCTGATACTGTCGCACATGCCTATCACGAGCGCCTGCGCGATGTTCGATGGCGAGAACGAGAAGTCGGGGGACTGGGTTATCCCGGGTGCATGGGTGCATATCGACGCACGACGGATTGTGGAGCTGTTCTATCGACACAAGAATGTGAAACTCTGCCTGAGCGGGCATTTGCATTTGCTCGAGCGCGTGGTGTATAACGGCGTGACCTACATCTGCGACGGCGCGGTGAGTGGAGCGTGGTGGCGCGGCAACTACCACCAGACGCCGCCCGGCTGGGGCTTGATTGACCTTTACGCGGACGGCTCGTTCGAACACGAGTACCGAAGCTTTCCCTATCCTGCCCCCACGGAGGGTTAGGTTATTGTCTTGCGCCTATGTATCGCCCGCTGGTGGCAACGGGCTCCTACGCCCACATCATGCGCTGAGCGAGCAGCAACGCGCCTTCCACCGGCGAATAGAGCGGCGGTTTGATTTCACCGCGCCAAGCGGGTAAATGCATCGCCAGCTGCTCTCGGAATCGGCGGAGGAACATGCCCCCCGACTTCCACACGCCGCCGACGGTGCAAACGGGAAAGTCTTCGGGCAGGTGAAGATGTGTGGCGACGTGGACGACCAGCCCCGCCAGGTGGTGTGCCGCGTCGGTGAGTATACGGCTGGCAAGAGCATCGCCGCGCTCGGCTGCCTCGGAGACCAGAGGCGCCAGCTCCGCCAGCAACGACTGTGGGTTCTGGGTGCGGTAGAGCGCGCTCAGCCACTCTCCTGCATCGGAGGTTCCCAGCGTCTCCGCGAGCATCTCGATTAAACGGGTCGGTTCCCCCCAGCCCTCCTTGGCGGCAAGCACTGCGCGCAGCGCCTCGCGCCCAATCCAGAAGCCGCTTCCCTCGTCGCCCAGCAGGTAGCCCCACCCACCTGCCCGCATCAGCCTGCCTTCCCGGTCGCGCCCGCAGGCAATGGAGCCTGTGCCTGCAATCACCAGCACACCCGGGTTGCCTCCGGTAGCCCCCTCCAGCGCAATCGCATAGTCCGCCAGCACCAGAACCCTTGCACCGGGTAGCATCTGCTGCAAGAGATGTTCAAACAGGGCGCGACGGTCAGGCAGGGTGTAGCCGGCAGCACCTGCACACACCACGTGAACCGTCTTGCGATCCACATTTGCCTGGCGGAACAGTTCCTCCAGCACATCCTGCCAGGTACCGGGAGGTTTGCTGGCGATGTTCAATCCCTGCCCCTGCACGTGCGCCAGCACATGCCCGTCGGGTTGTGCCCACAGCAGGTCGGTTTTCGTCCCCCCGGCGTCTATCGCCAAAAGCGTGGAAGATATCACGGTGTGTTACCCCGCACTTTGAACGCGCGTTACTATGATAATGCAAAAATCAGCCTGTGGCAAGCGGGTGTCGGCAGGAAAAGGGTACCCTGAGGGTGTTTGAGAATTATCTCTGCTGGGCGACCACAGCAACGCAACGATGGCTAACCATCAGGGGGTTCATTCACGCAAACCACGAAGACGCTGCGAAACCGCGTGCGGAGGCTGGAACCTGTATTAACCGGTTTTGCCCCTGAGTTGCCCGCGACTTCGGTCGGTGGAGCAGACCACAAGACGATTCATCGAACACCCTCCCACAACGTTGACATTTCCGGAAAAGTGCTGTATCATGTGAGTAGACTTCTACCCCTCGTGAAAGGAGCAAAAGAGATGAAACGCCTTGCTTTGCTACTCAAACGGGGGGGGGGTACTGA
>JAIMBJ010000061.1 GCA_023511455.1 Bacillota bacterium | reverse complement strand
GAGGATAGCGCGGTTCCGCATGTGGGGGCGATACCGTGGGATACGGGGGATGCAGCCAGCATCTTGCGGGCGGTTCGTAGCCTGACCGGCAATGATTATGGCGACATAAGCGTACTCTCGCCAGATGGCGTGTACTATTCTAGCATTGGAGGCGTAGTCCAGAGTGAGTCACCTGCTCCCCTCCAGTACAACACTGCGCAGGGTGTCGTGGAGACTTCGGACGGCGGTTTGCTGATGCCCCTACAGATGGAGGACAAGGGAGAGGGCATCTCGAGCATTCTACAGCAGCGCGACCATACCGGTCCATATCGTCGCATCCGTACGGATAGCGAGCACCCCTGTATTGGGGCAAGGGGTAACTTCTTTCTACCTCAATGGTATGTTTTTGTGTCAGGTGATACGCATGCAAATACACGCGATACCCCTCACGTATACTTCGGCATCGCTTACGATGCTGCGGGAGGCGGAAGAGTAGATATCGAAGGCGGTATCAGTTACCATCCCAGGGGAAGAGGTGTGCGAAGAAACGGTAGGGAAGAAGGAAAAGATCCCGGTTCGCCACCCCCCAGCTATGCAAGGTGGATGCCATATATGAGGATACGCATTGAGAAGCCTCGCAAACAAGGCACCGACACTGACAAATACATCCCCGTAGTAGGGACAACGCGAAGCGACCTATCATGGGACATGGTACAATACGGCTATGTCGTTGATATAAACCTGCGTATCAACAGTGAAGCAAGGTTTCGAGAAAAGTCAGCTGTTCTGGAAATCAAAGCATGGCGATACCTGATAGATACCGACCCAGACTCTCCGTATTACCAACACACCTTCGTAGGTGTTGCAAAGGTGCCAGATTTTACGAGAGGCAATCCTCGAGTGCGGCGTGTGATTTCGATGGCTCAAAATGGGATTCCCAAAGATGACCAGGACGGCTGGCGACGTACAGGTTCGTTTGCCAGATACATTGGCGTCGGTTACGTTTCACGGATAACCCTCGAGGAGTTAAACGAGGTGCAGGTATTCTGTAATGGCTGGCAACAATGGACGCCTTCTTTCGGTGGGGATGTTCGTGTGTTTCCCAACGAGCAAGTGGTCAAGGTAGAGGATTTCCTCCCTATAGAGCAATACTTCCGGGAAGTCGTCACTGTAGATCTGCGGTGAGGTGTGATGATGCAAGAGATCCAAAAGAAATATGGTGAGACTTACATCAGAAGCCTCCCCGCGCGCATCCAGCAGCTATACTGGCAGTCCCTGAAGGAGATGCCGCCTTTCGAAAGGCTGTGGTACCTAACAGAGGAGCAAGGCACGTTGGGAATCCTTCGCTTCGAGAGAGGGCAGAGAAAGATCGTTCCCTTGCTACGCCGAGGAAGCTTGGATGACCGTTGGGTAGGTATGTCCCTGGACAAGCGATACGTGGCGATCACTGCGGTTGGGCTAGGCATGGCAATCGCGGATGTCAAGTCTCACCCGCGCAAGTGGCGCACTGTTCAGTTCCCCTCTGACCCAATATATTACCCCCGTTTCTCGCCGGACGGGCGCTACTTGTTGGGAATAACAAACTGGTATGACCTAGTGCTGGTGGAGTGTGCGACGACAAAGGCAACCAAACTGATAAATGGTTGTGTAGCAACCGGATGGTATCCGGACAGCCGTACCATCTGGTGTAAAGTGTTGGGAAAACGAAAAGCTGTGGTCTGGTACGGTATGGACATCCGTACACACCAACGCTGGCGCCTGGGTTCCGCTCAGATACGCCATGTTCAGGAAGGGTGGAACATCCTGAATCCCTGGTGGTATAAAGCACCCCTTGACCCTCCGAGGCTTTGCGTCTACTCCCGCAATGGACAGTGGCGCCTGCGTGCAGAGCCCTATGACCCCCAAATTGAGATACCACGAGGTAGGTTTACTAAAGCGAAGCTGTTCCTAGACAGTAAGAGAGGTGGTGTTCGTCTGCTGATGGATGGGCAACATGTAGCTGGCGTCATTCAACCTCACGCAGTTTCTAACAACGGGCGTTGGGCGATTATCTCCACCTGTGATCTTACCCGTTCTTATAGGATCGGTGATCGTTCCTACTTTGAAAACCACATCATGGTCTATAATACGGACAGGTTGCCTATGGGCAGAGAGCGACAGGATAGTCCTGTGGTTCCACCCTACGAGTTTATGGAACCGACAGAGTATCAAAGTGGGGGGGCTTATGACGTAGAGTGGCGGTTTGACGAATGATGTCAAAGGAGGATGTTCAAAAAGTTGGTGGATATCGGGTATATAAATGGCTATGAAACACCAATACCCTAAACACGTCACCTTGACCACCCTCCCCGTGAGGGGCATCTACCACTACATCCAACGCTTCTGCCAACTACACCCTCTGCCCAAACGACGCGCAAGACCCTACCAATACCCCGAAGCGCTCATCCTCACCTTGCTGCTGCTGCGCATCCGCGAACACGCTTCCTACCGACGCCTGCTCTTTGGCATTGCCCCCGAACTGCTGAGTGAGTTTGATTTGCCTGCCTTAGGCACACTTGTCTACCGCTTCCATCACCTCCAGCAGGAACGGCTGCAGCAGTTGCTCACTTGGTTAGCACAGCAGGGTATCGCGTGAGAGTAGCCGATTGGTGCGACGCGGTGTGCTTTTGTGGACGGCACGGGTTTTGGGTATGCTGGGGTGTTTGTGTCGCAGTATTTGCGTGGGGCGGCGGTGCGTCGGCAGCGTGCGCAGGTGAAAGCGACGGTGATGGGTTATAGGCAGGGTGGACAGTTATGGGTGATGGGATTATCGTTGGGGGAGGCGTATGCGGATGAAGGGAGGTTATTGCGGCAGTGGGTAGAGCATAATGGTCGCGGGGGTATGGCTTCGGGCACTTTGTTGGTGGAGGATGGTTTGTATGGTCATCGGGCAGGGTTGTTGCGGTTATTGGAGGATGTTGGTTTTTTGCCTGTGGCGCGTGTTCGGGATGGTTTGTGGCAGTGTGTGCGTTCGGATGCTCGGTGTCGTGCTCGGTTGCGTTCGCAGCAGTATAGTTGGGCTTTCAGGGAGCGTTACCGAATTGAGCAATTGTTTGGGAGTGTGAAGGGGGCGTATGGGAGTGGTGCGGTTCGTTGGGGATGGCAGTTTTTTGTGGTGTTTATGGATACGGGGTGTCTACATGATTTATCGAACATCTTCCCTGTCTGAAACCATTTTGTAGAGTTCCAGGAGTTACGCAGTCAGAGGACCGCGCGATAGTTGGGGATATAAAGCGACATAAACTGTCGTTCTGCGCGTTAGCAAAAAGTCTTAGAGATTCTTCGTTTGGCTCAGAATGGCAGGTTGTGTCCCTTTACATCGCACAGTCCCTTGCGGTGTTTCAGTGGCATGGGTCGTAGTATAATAAAATATCTTCTCTCACGGGAGTTATTCTGTGTCCAGAACGGTTGCATGGTGCTTGTTTTGGTTGCTGGCGGTAGTTCTTGTTCGGGCGGATAGCCTGCCAGCCGAGTCGATCCAGCTGAAAACCCTTCCGAACGGGTTGCGCGTGCTGGTGCGCGAGGCGCATGAGGCTCCTCTGGTGACGATAGACCTGTGGATACGCGCTGGCTCCTCGCGGGAGACCGCCGAAACCAACGGCGTGGCGCATTTTATGGAGCATCTGCTCTTTCGTGGCACCGCAAAGCGCGGCAGAGGTGAGGTAGACCGCGATATCGAGGAACTGGGTGCTACCCTGAACGCCACCACGTCGCGCGACTGGATGCACCTGTACACCACCGTTGCCAGCCGATACTGGCAGAACGCGCTGGAGGTGGTTGCCGATGCGGTGCAGAACAGCGCGTTGCGCCCCGAGGACGTGGAACGCGAGCAGATGATTATTCTGGACGAGCTGGCGCGCGCCGCTGATGACCCCGTGCGTGATGCCAACCAGCGTCTGGCGGAACTGCTTTTCCAGAAACATCCATACCGCCTGCCCGTCGCTGCCACGCGCGATTCCATTATCCGCATCCAGCGCGAGCAGATAGTGGAGTTCTATCGGAAGTACTACGTGCCGAACAACGCCTCGCTGGTGATTGTGGGCGATGTGACCGCGACAGAAGCCTTCGCGGCGGTCGAGAAGCTGTTCGGCGGATGGAAGAGACGCGACATCGCTGAATCGGAACCCGAACCCGAATCGCCGCCCGGCGCGCCCCGCCATGCACAGTTCAAGGTGCGCAGGGGTTTTCCGGTGGTGGGCATCGGCTTCATGGCGCCGTCGGTGAAAGAGGTGAAGGATGTGTGCGCGTGCGACCTGTTGCTTGCCCTGCTGGGGCGGCGGGACGGTCTGCTTACCCGGCTGCTGGTGGGACAGGGTGTTGCCACGCGCGTCACTACGGAGTTCCTCACCCAGCGGTATCCTGGCATCTTCAGCATTGTGGTGGAGCTTCCAGAGGGCGGCAACCCTCAGCAGGCGGAAGCCATGGTCGTGGGTGCCCTGCAGCAGCTGGCGAAGACGCCGGTCACCGATGCAGAGCTGGCGCGCGCCAAACGAGAGATACTGGGCGAATACCTCTTTGGGATGGAGACCACGGAAGGGCAGGCAAACACGCTGGGCTTCTACGAAATGATAGATACCTACCTCTTCGCCACCGAGTACGAGAAGAACGTGCTGGCGGTGACCGCCGAGGATATCCGCCGCACGGTGGAGAAGTATCTGAATCCTGAGTGCAGGGTGGTGGTGACATTGGTGAAGGAGTAATTTTCGCCCGCTGGATACCACACGGTCGTCGGCTCCCGAAAGACCCACATCCTGCACACGCACAGTGTCCAGGTCGGGCTTGCGACGCAACAGAACGCGCAGAATGTCCGCGTTGAGGTTCTCGTCGGCAGCGAGCCGTAGCAATTCAGCCTCTCTGCCAGGCGGTTCTGGCTGCAAGCACAAGAGCACTATCCTCACCAAGAATCTTGCCAAATCCCTGAGGGTGTTCGAAATGGGTGGTTGAATGGATAGATCACCTAACCCCCTAGCCCCCTTCCCTGTGAGGGAAGGGGGAACGCCCCCTCTCCTCGTAGGAGAGGGGACGGGGGTGAGGTAAGACAAGAGGTAGCAAGAACGCCTCTCTGCTTGCGCGACAACCAACTTCTCAACAATTCTCGAACACCCTCGCCAAACTCCTTGACACAACCCAGCTATCTCTGTTATTCTGTAAACAGAACGATGTAACAAGCATTTTGAACACTTCACGCAAACGAGGTTTTACAATGTTCAAGCGTACAACCGGTTTCGCTACTCCCCCCCCACTCAATGTAATTCTTGCTACACTTTTTGTCCTGTGGGCGACGCTGGCTAACGCCCAGCAGCCACCCATCATGACCCTTCTCAACGGCGACATCGATGGAGACAACGAAGTGACCCTCTTCGACCACGGCATCCTGGTTGCCAACTTCGGCTTGAGCGAGCAAGACCCCGGCTTCACCCCTGAAGCGGATTTGGACGGGGACACGGAGGTCACTCTGTTTGACTTCGGCATCCTTGTGAACCACTTCGGCGAGATTGGGGTAGACGCGCTGACGGGCGTGGAACAGCCGATGGAAGAGGGTTTGCGTGTGCCTCTGCGGTTGCGTTTAGGCGACTGGGGTGGTCATCCGAGCCGTGTGATCAGCGTGGAGTTTCGTGCGAAGGCGGTGGGCACGGAGAGTAACCCCGATGCGCCGGTATACGTCAAAACGGTGGGTATCGTTGCCTCGTCGGCAGAGGTGGATGTGGAGTTGACCCTGCCTGCGGGTGCGTATACGGTTCAGGCGAAGGCGAGCCACTGGTTGAGGGGTGAGGGGAGTATAGTAACCCCGCCCAGTTGGATATTTGCCGCGGCAACAGGTGTTAACAAAATAACAGTGTACTGGAGCCCAGTCCCTGGTGCCACAGGCTATCGTATCTTCCGGTCTACAAGATCAGGAGTGTACGACTACGACCAACCTGTTGCTACAGTAGGCAATAATACATTCCGATGGACAAACACAGGACTTTCCATGGGGGTAGAGTATTTCTATGTGGCTCAGGCTATAGCCAACGGCTCGAACAATACTGTTTCCACAGCGTCTGACGAAGACAGCGACGTGCCAGATGCACAAAGTATTCCATGGGATGAGTCTCCCACTAGTATTCTGCAAACAGTGCGGAGATACGTCTCTAATCGCTCAGGAGGACTACGGGTAATGGCTCCAGATGGTTCGGTCTACATCGAAGGTTACCAGATTGCTTTTCCTCCCGACGGGTATGTGGACACAGACAACTCGCAGTTGGTGCTGTCAGGAATGTCTATTCCGATGCCATCTTGCTTGACTTTTGAACAGCAAGAGCAAATAAAGGGACAGTCTAGACAACCTCAGAAAATCGACGCTGGGGCTTTTCGGAGAATAGTGAGCAGAAGTCAGTACAACAACGAGCAATATGAAGGCGTTTCTGGATTTGTGTACCTACCAAAGGTTGAACCAGCAAATCTCTCCTTGCAGCGTTCGGAAGAGAAGCCCTTCATCTATTTAGGGGTAACAGGCGATAACTTAGAGGTTGATGCAGGTATCATGTTCCATCGCGCAGGCTATGGCGGTCCCAATTTGCCTAATCGTTGGCAAGCCTTTGTGGTTGTGAATGATCGCGGTAGAAAGTGGAGAGGTAAGCCTCTGCCTAACGATCTCATTCTCTTGGTGATGGGAGAAAACCCCAGTACAGGCAACTACATCTGGGCTGACTCTGAACTGGGCAACTATGTCTTTATAGGGGTGTATACGTGGCAACAACCTCGTATTGGATGGCTTCTGGTAGACGCTTTTGATGCGTATGGTCTGTATTACTCTCAGACTTTCTGCTTCGCCCTACGCATACCAAATATCCGGCAAGAGGCTCCTCTTCGCTTTAAACGGGTTCATTCGATGGCCCAATCCCTGCCATCAAACACGCCGGGTCTAACGGCTTTCGATCCTGCTCCTTCATATGGACCACGGTACTACTTACCAACAGGTTCTTATATACGAGGAGCCCAATGGCTGGATGGCTCCCTGCAGTTAAGAAACAGTATGGAGACAGTACCGTGGGACCTGCCACGAACAGAGACAAGTGGACGATACGCACCTTATGCGGCACGTGTAGGTAACAACTTGCTTGTAACGACATCGCCTACCGGAGGTAGTCCTACCAGCGAGACTGTTAATATCAGACACTAACTGAGAAAGGAGGTAAGATCGAGGTGCTTAATTTGTCTTTCTCAGGGTTGATAGTTACCTATCGGGCGACTGCCATGTATGAACAGCCTGTTTTCGGACTAGAAATCTTTCGCAACGGGAAACACGTGGCTGGACGCTTATTTCCAAACAGTTATGAGGGCGACCTGTATAACCTAGGGGAGGTAAAGCTCTCACCGGATGGGAAACGACTGGCTGCATCATTCATCCCACGATCGGATGTAGCCGGAGGGCGTCCAAAGCCGATTGCACTGGCTGTCGGTGAAACAGCCAACCTGTTTATCCGCCGTGTGACGCCAGCTGCTTACCAAGGCGACTGGCGCTGGTCGCCCAACAGTAAATACGTAGCAACAACAGGGTGGGGACACGAGTCAGGGCTATATCTGGTAGATGTAACCTCTGGGCAAGCACGTCAGCTGACAGACAGAGCCGACTGTTACTTGTGGTCACTGGATAGTCGGTATCTAGTCTATGGTGTGAGGCAAGGACGAGACGACCAGCGATTCTACGGTGTGTACGTAAATGGCGAGCAAATCCGTCCGCTCGAGCCCTCTCACATGGACCGTCTGATGGGAAGGGCATTTCGTCATGCCTTGAGGCTATATCGTAAACTGTACGGTAGGGAGTACGCCGATGCCGACCCGGTGCGACCCCAAACGCCACAAGGTGCTCCTGCAGGACAGCACTTGCTGATCTCTCCAAATAGCAAGTGGACGGTCTTTTTTGATCCCACGCGCACTGAACAGAATCGGTTGCGTCGCCAGCACGATCTTCTTGCTCGTCTGCACTTCGTCAATGAACAGGGGAAACACTACTACCAAGATGTGCGAGGTGTTGGCAACGCTTGGTCGAAGGGATGGGCTTTTTATCACTTTAACTTGATACGCTGGGCGAAACACGGCAAGGGAGTGTATCTCGGACTAGACGAGTTCTTCTGGCAAAAGGATATGCCTCCATCCGATACAGGAAAACGCTACCTAGTGGAAGTGCCCATCCAGGGGCAGATGCGTTACCTGGTGGTATCGGCCCTGCCAGTAGATGCCGTTGACATCCCTTGAGCGGTTGCGTTTAGGCGACTGGGGCGGTCATCCGAGCCGTGTGATCAGCGTGGAGTTTCGCGCGAAGGCGGTGGGCACGGAGAGTAACCCCGATGCGCCGGTATACGTTAAAACGGTGAGTATCGTTGCCCCGTCGGCAGAGGTGGACGTGGAGTTGACCCTGCCGGCGGGTGCATATACGGTTCAGGCGAAGGCGAGCCACTGGTTGCGTGGTGAAGATGTGGTTTTGACCTCTGTGCCGTGGATATTCGCCGCGCCGACGGGGGCGAACAAGGTGACGGTGTATTGGGACGAGGTGCCCGGTGCAACGGGTTATCGGGTGCGCTGGGGCACAGCAAGCGGGGTATATCCCAACGTGTCTTCGGTTCAGTCTGGAGACGCGCGGATGCTAAGCGTCACGGGTTTAACCTCCGAGCAGGAGTATTACTTTGTGGTGGAGGCGGAGCGCAACGGGGTATGGAGTGCTCCATCGGAGGAGGATAGCGCGGTTCCGCATGTGGGGGCGATACCGTGGGATACGGGGGATGCAGCCAGCATCTTGCGGGCGGTTCG
>JAIMBJ010000060.1 GCA_023511455.1 Bacillota bacterium | reverse complement strand
GTCTGAGTATATGCCCGCTGTGGGGGGGTAGCGGCTGGTAGCCCTTGACAAACAACATAGACTTCAGCATGACAGGACAGTGTCGCTTCAGTCGCTGGAACAAGCCTCGAGGCGATTTATCGAACGCCCTCCTGCGCGTTCGTGCGAGCGCAAGCGAGGCGTCCCTTTCTTCCGGATTCCAGCGGCGCTGCGCTGGTGCTCTGTGAACGCACCGCCTATCTCCACTCCAGCACGGTGGTGGATTCGATGTGCCCTTCCAGCCACTCGCGCTCGAACCAGGTGGGTTTCAGGCGGCTCTTGCTGAACAGCTTCTCTGCCTGGTCCGTGTAGTGCGGCGAGTCCGGATGGTCGCTCTGACCATAAGGGTTGGCACTGTAGGACTCCACCGCTCCCTTCCGGAACAGTACCACCTGCGTCCAGTTCTGCCCGGTGTAACCGTAGAAGATGCCGTCCTGTTCCATTCGTGCACCAACAGCCCGCAGGGTCTGTCCTCCTCCGGTTTCTCCTCCCGATATGGGCCACGACTTGCCGCCACGACGCACGCGGTGTATCTCGCCCCAGGGTACCTCAAGGCGTCCATAGCGGCTGCGTATCTCCTCTACCGCCTGCACCAGCGCCTTCAGCAAAGCATCACCTTGCTCCGGGGTCAAAGGCTTGCGGGCACGCACCGCTTCGGGGTCAATCGGTGGAGTGAACCGTTTGATGGCTTCTCGCCAGAAGCGAAACAGCGTCGCGCCTGCGCTGTCGGCGTTCATGAAGCCGTCCCACTGCTGCAGCAGGTTGATGGTGGGCTGCAGGCTCGCGACCAGCTGCCGGTCGGACGTGTGTCCTGCTGCCCATGTCAGCGCGTCTTTCCACTGTTCCGCCATGTCGGCGTGGGCGTCCAGTGCAATCGCGATTGCCTGCGCCAGCGTCATGCGGGGAGTGTTTTCCAGCAGTTCCACCGCCCGCCTGCCACGCGAGTTGTTTTCGTTGGGGCGCGTACCGTAGATGTATTCGGGATATTTATCTGCCGTCAGCGGCGAGTTCACCAGCATATTGTCGGGACCGATGTTGCAGTTCTGCATGTAGCCGCGCGAAGGGTTCAGCAGCTGCACCAGGTCTTTCATGGGGTGAATGCCCAGCCACTCGGTGGCACGGGTGTTGCCCGGAACGGGTTTGCTGAAGTCGTAGCCTTTCGGGCGGATGGGCACGCGTCCGGTGCGCACATAGAAGATGTTGCCCTCCACATCGGCATACATCACGTTCTGCTCCATGAAATGGTTCATCGCCATCGCCTGCTGGAACTCTTTCAGGTTGCGGGCGGTCGCCATTCGGTACAGCTGCACCACGAAGCCCACTTCGTTCATATACGGTGTGGCGACGGCGTAGGCGCGGTTGCCCTCACGCAGGAAAATCGGTCCGTGGTGGGTATAGTGCACCTCTCGCTCCACCGGTGGCTTGCCAGCGACGTTGATACGCACCTTGCGCACCGTCATATTGCGCCATTGGCCCTCATAGCGATACTGAAGCGGGTTGTTCGGGTTTACCTCTTCCACGTAGATGTCGGTGGTGTCGGGACCGCCGGTGGTAGCCGCCCAGCCCAGATAGCGGTTGTGTCCCAGTCCCAGCAGGGGCGCACCCAGTGGTCCGAAACCGGATATATGCAGTTCGCCCCCGTGAGCGCGGAACTCGTAGAAACGGAACTCGTTGTCCCAGGGGATGTGGGGGTCAATCAGCAGGATGGCGCAGCCCTCTGCCGTGCGTTCGGGGCGCACCGCCCACTGGTTGGAGCTGAAGGGGAGATTGACCTCGTTGCGCCGCTGCAGTTCCGCCAGCGCGCGTCCCATGGGCCAGTTGAAGATGATATATCGCCCCAGCGCGACCACCTGCCAGGGCTCGATTTTCGGTGCCCAGGCGGGAACCTGCTCGGGGTGCGCCCTCATATAGTCCTTGACGCCCTGCTGGTAGGCTTCGATGACCGCGCGGATTTTGGCAGGCAGTTCGCGGTAGCGGCGTCGGCTGACCTCCTCGTGCCCGACGAATCGTTGCAGCCAGTCGTGTTCTATCCACTGCTCTCCGAAGACCTCCGCCATCGTGCCCGCGGCGAGACGGTAGTTTCTGAGCAACTGCTCCAGTCTATCTTCTGCCTGCGCCCAGCCGAGTCCGTAGGCGACGCCCTCTTCGGTCTGCGCGTAAATATGGGGCACACCCCACGTATCGCGGTAGATGGTTACTTTCTCCGCAAAACAGATGCTGGCGAGCAACACCCAGCCCGCCAGAATGCCCAGCATACGACGAGACATTTTCTCCTCCCGCTATGGTTCGCTTTTTTGCCACAGGTCGCGAAGTTGCGGGAGTAAGTTCTTGCTCTGGTTGTATAAATCCTCTGAACTGAGCGGTTGTTTGCGCATTCCACAGTGCGCGAAGTCGTTGCGGAGGTCAGCAAGGGAAGGCCAGAGGTCGCGCAGGATGGCTATCAAATCGGGGTCTTTGAGCCAATCGGGGGGATGTGCCTCTCCTCCGGCACGGAAGGCACTCGACAAGACGCTCTCGATGTACCCTCGTCTGCAGGGGTCGAGCCACTCGCCTTGTGACAGAGAACCCTCGCCGTGACTGTACCACATTGCCCAGTTTACCACCCATTCCCGCGCCATTTGCGCGGCCTGCATGACCAAGCCGTACTGGTGCAGCTGTTCGATGAACTGTAGCTGCTTCTCCAGGTGTGAACTGTCCAGGACGTCAGTATTTTCGTAAGCCAGTTGCTCTACCTGCGCCTGTACGTCGTCGATGAGCAGGGTGAAGGGCTTTGCCCATGTCTGAATTTCCCCCGACGCCTTTGGCAGCAGGCCCTGTAGTTGCTTTGCGGCCTTGGCGGCGTCGATGGGGCGTGCGAGTTGTAACGCCTGCGACAGGGTGATGAGCCTGTCTCCTGCAGATTTAAGCGAGGTCGGTTCCCCTTTTTGCTCGCGGCGCAGACGGTCTTGCGTGCTGCGCAGCTTCTCGCCAATCCAGCGAGCGTCGCCTATCTCTTTGAAGCGACGGGTGGCTTCCATCCAGTCCAGCAGCTCGAGCAGCAGGTTCAGGTCAATCACGGGAGCCGCTGGCTCGCCCTTCATGTAACATCCGTAGAAGATATGTCTGACCCGTACCTCCTTCACCGTGCGCAGGAAAGCCGCAACCGCCACCAGCACCATCGGCAACGAGCGAAAGGCATGGGTCACATCAATGGCGATTTCGTCCCCGTGCTCGACGCTAGTGACGACGCAGTCGAAAATCTCCCAGATTTCCTGTTCGGTCCTTCCGTCGGGAATGGATACCGTTTGCACCTCAATTCTCTGCAGTCGGTGGCTCAACTGTTTCCAATTTTCGTGTTGTGCAGCTTCCTTCGTAAGAAACACCACCACCTTGTCCGCAGACAGCCAAGTCGCTAATGCCTCCGCAACAAACTCGGTTTCGCAGCGGTAATCATCCAAGACATAGGTGGTTTTCTGGTATTCGCCTGTTCCCAAGAAGGTCAGCAGTTTCATGTTACTCCCTCGGGGTTATCTTCACGATGAGCTTGCGGTTACCACTCACTTCTATCTGCACATCGGCGAGCAGGCGGCGCTTACCCTGCGTGAGTTTTTGCCTCGCAGCCTCGGGCAGGGTAGCCAGCAGCTGCTGGGTACGTTGTGGGTCGGCAAAGGCTCCCTCGCTACGCCCTTCGATAGTTCGCTGCACCTGCAGCACGCGCTGCCCCGGATTGTAGTTGACGACGACGTTCTGCCAGATGTCCGCAGCCGTATCCACAGGGATGGGCTTCGCCGATGGTGCTGCCTTCGCGGGAGAGGTATCTGCTTTGCCCTCATCTACGGTGAAGTAGCCGTATCCCGCGTTGGTTTTCGCGCCCACGCCGAGATACTGCAGGCACCACTGCAACAGGTTCTGGGCGAACGCGCCCCAGCCATCGTCGGGGGCTTGCAGGGCGAAGAGAAAGCGCGCGCCCGGGCGTACCACCAGAAACGGCACCGGATTGGGGTCGTCGAAGTCGGTCGGGTACGCCTGTCCCCGGCTGGTGTAGTAGTCGGCGTGGTGGACGGTGATGGTGTCGCGGTGGAACGGCTTGCCCTCCGCAGAGGCGGGGTCGTACCAGGCGTCCCAGAAGACGATGTAGCCTGCGGATGCGCGCCCGTTATCGTCGGAGTAACCGAACAACACGCGCAACTGTTCGTCGGCGAGCTTCCCATCGCCCTTCAGGCGCAGCGCGCCGCGACGGCACAACCCCTTCAGCGCGGAGCCGGGGATGATGGGAACGCCGTAGGTGCGGTGGACAGTCAATCCCACCTCCAGCACGCTTTCGTTGCCCAGCCCAACGGCGATGGGGGAAGCCGCGGTGGCGGTGAAGAGCCGAACGCCCTCTAACTGTTGCAGGGACTGGCGCCAGCGGGAGAACGCCGATTTGTAAACAGGCGATACCTCGCACTGCTGCGCCAGTTCGTAAAGCTGCTTCGCGCCCGTGTGTTCATCGTCGTGCTGGGTGAGATAGCGGTCGAGCATCAGCCCCACGTGTTGCCCTGCCTGCAGCTGCCCCTGCACAGCCAGATGTTCCCGCAGAGGCTTGCGTATCGCATCGGTTGCCATACTACCCCTCCTCGACCGACGCAGCGCTCTTCACTTCAAGGATGGACTCGGCGAAGCGCTTGAAATAGACCCATGCGGACAGGACGCGACGGGTATAGAGCATGTACTGGCTGGCGGAAGCCTCGCGCACCGCGGGCAGGACGTCGCCGCTCAGCGCGAGAACCTTCTGCACATGCTGCATCAGCAAGCGGTGTGCCTTCTCTCGCGCGTCTTGACCATCACCCGCCTTTGCCTGCGAGAACGCCAGAGCCTGACATAAGCCGCAGGTGCGTACCATCACGGGGAAGCTGTGGCACAGACCACCGTAGATTTGCCAGGTTTCCTTGTCCTCCTTATCGCGAACCCCCTGCACCAGCCGCGCCGCCAGCTCCATATCCTGTTGTGCGCGTGTTTTCATGCCATCACCACCCGACACAAGCCTCGCCCTACGGTGGAGTTGCCGCCCACCTGAATCAGGCTGGGCTGAAAGTTGTTCCAGAGTTCCTCGGGGTTTTTGCGGTAATGGTCGGCTACCAGCACCGCGCCGCTGAAAATGCTCTCCGCCGGAACTGCTTCCTCATACCATAACGCGCCCGGAGCGACGGTCTTAGTGTCATCCTGCAATCGCACCCGCGCCACCACCTCCACCGCCGTCTCGCACAGGAAGTTGAACACCTCATCCGAGACCAGCACGAACCGCTGCACCATGCTCTGCGGGTTATTGGTGAAGAGCGTGCCCGCCAGCGCGTTCGCTATCTGCGTTACCGCGTCGTCCTCTCTGGCAACGAGGTCCAGGTCTTCCAGATAGACTCTGCTATTTCGGGCAAGGGCGGAGCCTTTCGCCACCAGCGCATTCAAGCCCTCGGGGGAGTCGCTGACGGGCGGAACCTTCGCGAAAGGCGCAGCGATGCCCATCGCGTGGGCGTCGCGCAGGAAGCGTTCCAGCACCAGCGGGCAGGTGGCGTAGGCGAAGGTGCCGAAGTAGCTGCGTACCGCCAGACACAGGATGCGCTGGTCGGTGAAGCACAGCAGACCCGCCTCGCCCTCTTCCTCGCCGCGCACGTCCCTGCCGAAGGCGCGGTTAATCCACTCTTTGTTCTGCCCGTTGTTCAGCGCATCGCGCAGGACGCCTTTCAGACTGCTGGCGGGGATGATGGGCCAGCCGGTGGCTTTTTCGCGGGCGATGGGTAAATCCACCACCGCCACCGCCTGCCCGGTGCCGGAATGCACGGGCGTTAGCGCATGTAAGTAGAGCAGTTTGGCGCGTGTGCTGTGATTGCTCATCGTAGCGTCCCTCCGTTACCAGATTCCCCACAATACCAGTCCATAGCCGTCGCGTCGGTCGTGTTCATCGTCGCTGACGGGGCGCAGCCAGGCGTCTGCCAGCACAGCGGGGTCGCCCTCCAGCACCTCAAAGAAGTACACGCTTCCTGCAGGCGCGAGCAGGCGCAGGGGCTTCGGTTGCTGGCGGTCCTTGCGATAGCTCCAGCCGCTAACCGCCTCGCGCCGTTTCACCGCCGCGCCGATGAGACGCAGTTGGACACCTGATGCGCAGGGCGGGGAGCCTTCCAGCTTGCCGTTGAGCCAACCCGGTTTCCAGCCCCCTTCGAAGATAGCGGGCGTTGCCAGAAACATCCGCACGCGCTGGCTCTGGCTCAAAGCGCGGCGCAGGGTCTCCGAACAGGTGGGCCAGCAGGAATCTTCCGCCGGTTCGAGCAGAGCCAGACGCTTCTCGCCACCCAGAAGCCCCACGCCGCGTGCAAGGGATAGGTCTTCGTCACCCTCAAGGCGCGCCAGCAGCGCCCACCGCTCTCGCGAGCCGTTTTTGCCCCAGCGATACCGCTCGAAGGACAGATACTCCACGCTGTACAGCAGGCTTTCCGCGCTGACGCCCTTCTCGTCATCGATGGCGACGTGGGTGCGCTGTTCCACCTCCATCTTGCCGACCGGTTGCGGCGGGGTGAAGCCCGAGCCGTCCGCGCTCTCCAGCCAGCGCATCAGCGACGCGCCGTCCCAGTATTCATAGCCCTTGACCGGCTTCTCGTCGGTGTCTACGCGCAAGGGGACGAGATGCTTCGGCAGGTCGCAACCGGCGTGTTCGGGCAGGTCTGGCCATGGGCGCAGGGCAAACACCGATGGTTCCTTCGGCGTGCCGGTTATCAGGGCATCGGCAGGGGCGTGAAAGACTGCGTCGCCGTTGCGCTCCAGAAGCGGACCGTATACCGCTATCGCCAGCACGCGCAGGATGTCCTCCCGACGGTTCCAGTCTATCAGCATTCGGTTTCCCAGAAACGTGCGCACGAAGCCGGTGACCGTCGCGGGATAGGGACACGACAGCGTGCGCGCGGACAGCGAACCAATCTCCGCGCCAAACGGGCGACCATCGCGAAACAGCAGGGAGTCAATTCCCCGGATGCGCACCATCTGGCTGTTCATGACCGCACCTCCACGCCGTTAGGATACTCTGACAGAAAGCGGGCGACGATGAGCTGTTCTGCAAAGGCACGGAGATCCTCCGCCTTGCCGATGCGATCCATCCTCTGCTTGAAAGCGGGACGGAACTGTTTCACTGCCGCGCTGCCCTCTCTGCCCGTCTTGCGGTCGAAAATGCGAAACGCCTCTGCCTGCAGGCTGTCTGCCGATAAGCTGGCGTTCTCCACCTCGCGCGCCAGGTGTTGCAGTTCGTAGGGGAAGCCCCGCGTCAATCCCGCGCGGAACGCCTTCAGCCACTGCCTCCACCCGTCCAGATAGGGGTCGTCTTTGAACGAGGAGACGGCGGTCAGCGGCACGCCGCCGCGCGTGTGCAGGGCGATGGCTATCGCGTTGCGCGACTTTTTCGCCTCCGCCTCCGCCGCGCGCGCCCACTCCAGCGCCTGCTGCAGCATCTCCATGCGGTGTACAATCGCCACGCCGATGGACAGGGTGCCTCCCGAATCGTCATTTTTATCTTTGCGGAACTGTTCCATCGCCTGGTTAAAGGCAGCTGCCAGCTGGCACGCGCAGGAGAGTATCTGGTTCACTGCCAGGAACGCCAGCAGGTCATCGCCGCCCGCGTAGACGGTATAGCCGTGGTGCTGCTGGACCACTTTTTTCATCTCCTCCGCCACGTCCGCCAGCGCAGAGGAGAGTTTCTGATGACTTTGCATGTCGCGCTGTGCGCTGATGAGCTGCCCCATGCGGTCGCCGTCGGCGGCGAGGATGGCGTAGTAGGGCGGGCACTCGCTGAGGCGCGGGCTGAGGCTGTCCAGTATCCGGCGGCGCAGATGGTCAATCTCGGTCTGGTGCCGCTGCAGGTAGTTGCGGAGGGGCGGCTCGCCTTCTTCGATCTGCTCCTGCACGCGAGTGGGGAACATCAGGTCGCCGATGTCCACCGCGCCCGGCGCGTTGTCGGCGATGCGCTGCAGTTCTTGCACCGCCTGCTGGTCGGCGATGGGCAGGATGGCTCGCGCTGCCATGAGTGAGGTAGAGGGCACTTTTTTCTCCCCCAGCAGCCGCTTCAGCATGGAGACGGCGTCCAGATACTCGGTGCGCTTCAGGAAGAGAGGCTCTTTTTGCGCCTCATCGGGGATGCGAAGCCCCTGCTCCAGCTTCAGCACCGTGTCGCGCGACGGGTCTAACGGGCTTTTGGGGCGGCCGGGGCGGCAGGGAACCTGTCGGAAGTCGCGCAGTGCTTTGCGTCCTGCCAGCAGCCGCTCCGCCTGATGGCGCGCCTGCGCGTAGTCGCCGTTCAGGGGAACCCATGCCGCGTAGAACTCCAGAAAGTGCTTAATTTGCTCCTCGGCAAGGTGGTCGTCGAGGGGCACGCTGGGGATGCGGTCGCGTGCGGTCTGCCACTGTTGCCATAGCCATTGCACCGCCCCCTCACGCAATTGCTGGGCGAACGTCGCGGGGTCATCGGTATCGATGGTGGCGACCACTTTGTTGGGTCCGGGCACCTGTGCGCTGGCGGGGAAGATGAGCGTGCCTCCCTTGTCCTGAATGTCCTGCGCGAGGTGCATTGCCAGCTGCTGCAGGAGTTTGGAACCCGCCTGCAGGTCCACCGTGCGCCGCGCCGCCGCGATGAAGTCCTGCACGGGACCGATGGAGAGGGTGAGCAGGTAGCGCATCACGCACCTCCTATCCCGAATGCCTGCGTTTTCCAGCGCAGCTGCGCCGCTTTAACCACCGCCTCCAGCGGATGCCTGACCTGCAAATCGTTCAGCACCGCGTCCTGCGGAGGCGGCACGAGCTTCACCTGCTGGTCGGGTGGCTTGATGCGGACGCTGGTCGGTAGAGGCACCCATAACACCACGCACATCGGGCACACCTGCCCATTAGCGAGGGCGAGCGGTTTCAGGATGACCGGCGACGCCATGCGCCCGGTCTCGGCGGACTCGATGGTGGGCGCGTAAGGCGCGGTTTTGAACGACTGGTAGACAATCGGCAGACCGAGAAACGGTTTGGCAAGGGAGATGGTGTTGCCGTGCTGCTTGTGGAACTGCAACAGCGCCTTGCGGTAGTCGGACCAGCGGCAGCCTTCCATGGGTGTGTAAGCTTTGCTTCCCACGTGCCCCTTGCGGAACGCTGCCCAGAAACTGCCGAGATCGTGCAATACGTCCTTAGGCGACCCTTTCGGAGCACCAAGCACGATACGCGCCCCAGAGAGGTGTGCCAGTCGTGGCGGTTTCGGCGGCTCGCCTGCAGGCAGCAGCTGGCGGAACCACTGCTTGCGTTTCTCCTCATCCGCCGGCGGCAGCCAGCGACCCTGCTCATGCGTCACCGTCAACGCGCCACACCCACGCCGCGTGCGCGCCCCAACGCCCCCAAAAGCAATCCACGCCTTGAGGGTGTTTTCCACCTGTTGTTTTTGCGATTTCGACAGGCTCGGATCCAAAGACACCTGCAGGGTGAACTGCACATCGGGAATGCCCTTGGCAGGCGGAAGGTTTTGCTGTCTCTGCGCCTGAAACGGATACAGCAGATACTGCGCTTCCGGACCGACCTTTGCCGGACTGCCGCGCGGTCGGAAGTCCTCGATGGTCACCGGTTTGGCGTTGGAGCGCACGTCGGTCACGCGCAGGCGCACTTTACCGGTAGCGGGGTTTTTTTCGAGGGCTGCCGCGCCCCACAGCTCAGCCTCCGCCTGGAACAGGTCTTTCGCGCTGGCGTACTGTCCCCCGTACAGGGCGCGCCACCAGAAGCGCAGGTTGCCGCGCACGGTCGCCGGGCGGATGATGCACACGGGGTCGACCTCGCGTGCTTCGTAGCCCCCGCCGAACAGCGGTGTGATGAGGCGCAGGTGCAGGGTGAAGCCGTCCTCCTGCGCGGGCGGCTGCCAGTCCGGTGGCGAGATGTCAGGTGATGGACGTCGCATGACAGAACTCTCCTGACACGGTGCTGCTGGTCTCTTCTTCGTGTTCCCTTTGGGGTTTTCCTGCTTCGAAACGGACTTTTTCGAAAATTTTTTTTCAAACCCCGCCGCGCGGGGGCTACTCGTCCCCGTGACGATCGCCTATCTGGTGCTGCGCCCAGCGGATGAGAAGCAGCCCGATAATCAGGGGCACCAACAGCACGGGCGCCGCCGCGCTCAGTACAGCGATGCCGCACGCCATCAGGAAGGCGCATCCGAACATGGCACAGCAGTCCCGCATGAGGCACGCCTCCTTCGGTTGCCGCCGGTTTCCGTCCATGCGGGGAAGAGGCAACCATATACAGTGACACGCGAAAGGCAGGATAAGTTGCAGGAGCCATGCGCCTGTGTTGCTGAGCGACGCCACACTGTCATGCTGAGCCATGCGCCTGTTTTGCTGGGTGACGCCACACTGTCATGCTGAGCC
>JAIMBJ010000059.1 GCA_023511455.1 Bacillota bacterium | reverse complement strand
CTGTGATACCATCGAAGCGTTTGGATATGTGACATTTCAAACTGGGAATTAAATGTGACTCGCCATTGGTAACAACACAATCGGGGTGCGTGGCACTTCCTTCGCAGCCCGGCAGGAACCGCCCACCTCTCGCCCCGAAACATCAGATGGTAGCTTTTGCAAACTGGAGGTCACCATGCCTGTCAAGATAGCCCTGATTGGCGCGGGGAGCCGGTCGTTCGGTCCTTCGACCGTACGCGATGTGTTGCTGAGTCAGCCACTTATCGAGGCGGGGGTTCACCTCGTGCTGATGGATAAGGTCGCCGAGCATCTGGTGGATGTGGAGCGATACGCCCGTTATGCGGCAGAGAAACAGGGCGTGAAGGTCACCATCGAGGCAACCACAGACCTGCAGCATGCGCTGGATGGAGCACGTTTCGCGGTGTGCGCCATTGAGGTGAACCGCTTCCTTTACTGGTCACAGGATTTCCATATACCGCGCAAGTATGGTTTTCGGCAGGTGTTTGGCGAGAACGGCGGTCCGGGTGGGCTGTTCCACGCGCTGCGCAACATGGCACCTACGGTGGAGATTGCCCGCACGATGGAGCGGCTCTGTCCCGATGCCTGGCTCATCAACTTCTCCAACCCCGAGCACAAACTGTGTGAGGCGGTATCGCGCCTGACCGGCATTCGCGTGGTGGGCTTGTGTCACGGTTATTTCATGGGGCTGGCGCAAATCGCCCACATTCTGGGCATTCCGGCGGAGCAGATAGAGGCGACTGCCTGCGGCATCAATCATTTCACCTGGTTTCAGACCATCCGCCACAAGCGCACCGGAGAAGACCTGTATCCCCTGCTGCGAGAGCGTGAGCGAGAAGGAGACTGGCTCGCCGAATGGCATGAGTATGGTCTGGCGCGCATCCTGTTCCGGCGGTTCGGACTGTGGCCCTCGCCCGCTCCCAATCACTACGGCGAGTACATCCGCTGGGCGGATGAGTTCGTGTGCAGTGAACTGCAATTCTTCTACGACCCCGCCGATGGACATCCCTGGCAAACCGGGCACGTCCCCGAGTTTGTCTACTCGCTCACCGGCGACCCCACCCGTCGCCCCTGGAAGCCGGAGCCGCCTGAACCCCGGCGGCTGGAAGATGCCCCCTTGCAGCCATCGGGCGAGCTGGCTGCGCCCATCATGGAGTCTATCGCCTGCGGTATTCGGCACAATCTGCCCGCAGTGAACGTGCCCAATCGCGGTGCAATACCCAACCTGCCCGACGAGACGGTGGTGGAAGTTCCCGCTATCGGCGACGCAGGGGGTATACATCCCCTGCAGATGGAGCCTCTGCCCGAAGCCATTGCCGCGATGCTACGCCTGCAGGCAAGCATTCACCAGCTGCTGGTGGAGGCGTTCGCTGAGCGGTCGAAAGAGAAACTGCTGCAGGCGGTGCTGCTGGAGCCGACGGTAGACTCTTACCGCAACGCCGTGCAGATGGTCGATGAGATGCTAGAACTGCAGCGGGAGGTGCTGCCGCCGTTGCATTAGGGTTTCGGCAACCGCGCGAAAATGTGCCTCTTCTTATCGGGTGTTCAGCATCAACCATGCACGGGGCGGCTTTGCAACGCGGCGCAACCGATGTGAGGGGATGGTCGTCATGTGTTTTGAAAACGCGCCTGTAGCGCTTTCACCCATTGCTTCGCCGCCCCCCAATGTGCTAAAATCCTTGACGTGAAATCCCCGGTGGGCGAAGGTTCGCTATGCCTCAGGACAAGATTATCGTTCGTGGTGCGCGTCAGCATAACCTGAAGAATATTACCGTCGAAATCCCGCGCGATAAGCTGGTGGTCATTACTGGCATCTCGGGCTCCGGCAAGTCCAGTCTGGCGTTTGACACCATCTACGCCGAGGGACAGCGGCGATATGTGGAGTCGCTATCCGCCTATGCCCGGCAGTTTCTCGGACAGATGGATAAGCCCGACGTAGACGACATCATCGGTTTGTCGCCCGCGGTTTCGATTGACCAGAAATCCACCAGCCGCAACCCGCGATCGACGGTGGCCACGGTCACCGAAATCTATGACCACCTGCGCCTGCTGTATGCACGCATCGGTATCCCGCATTGCCCCCAGTGCGGGCGCGAAATCACTCAGCAGACGGTGGAACAGGTGGTGGACACGATTCTTGCCCTGCCAGAGGGCACGCGCTTGCAAATCCTTGCTCCCATCGTGCGCGGGCGTAAGGGCGAATACCGCAAGGAGATGGAAGACGCCCGCAAAGCAGGATACACCCGCCTGCGCGTGGACGGCGAGATGATTGACCTGAGTGAACAGCCTATCCCCACGCTGGACCGCTACAAGATACACCACATCGAAGTGGTCGTCGACCGAATCGTCATGCGTGCAGGCATCGACAAGCGGCTCGCCGATTCGGTGGAGACCGCCATGCGCATGGGGCAGGGCGTGGTCATCGCGCAGGTGGTGGACGGGGAAGAGATGGTTTTTTCCGAGAACTTTGCCTGCGCCACGTGCGGCATCAGCCTGCCGGAGATCGAGCCGCGCTCTTTCTCTTTCAACAGCCCGTATGGCGCGTGTCCCGAGTGCCATGGGCTGGGCTTCAAGACCGAGTTTGACCCCGCACTGATTGTGCCCGACCCTACCAAAAGCATCGCTGAGGGCGCGATAGAACCCTTCGCCGGGAAGGACGGGCTGATACCCTACTACGAAGGGCTGCTACGCGGGGTGGCACACAAATTGGGCTTCACCATCCATACCCCGCTGAATCAGCTGAACGAGAAACAATGGCATGACCTTTTCTACGGTATCGAGGGCAATGTGACCGTCACCTTCCGCAACCGCTGGGGGCGCACGCGCTACTTCGACAGCGAGTTCGAGGGCATCATCGCCATGCTGCAGCGTCGCTACAACGAAACCGAGTCCGAGAACGTGCGCGAATGGCTGCAACGCTACATGTCCGACAAGCCGTGTCCAAAGTGCAAGGGATTGCGCCTGAAGGACGAAAGCCTGGCGGTGACAGTGGGCGGACTGAACATTGCTCAGCTGACCGCTCTGTCGGTGGAGGAGGCGCAACGGTTCTTTGACGACCTTCCGCTAAAGCTGAACGAGCGGCAACGCCACATCGCACACCAGTTGCTACGCGAGATACAGACACGGCTGGGCTTCTTGCTGGACGTGGGGCTGGGCTACCTGACCTTAGACCGACCTGCGGCGACGCTGGCAGGAGGCGAGGCGCAGCGCATCCGCCTTGCCACGCAGATTGGCAGTGGGCTGATGGGCGTGCTGTATATTCTGGATGAACCCAGCATCGGCTTGCACCAGCGCGACAACCAGAAGCTCATCCGCACCCTGCTGCACCTGCGCGATTTGGGCAATACCATCATCGTGGTGGAGCATGACGAGGAGACCATCCGCACCGCCGACCACATCATCGACATCGGGCCCGGCGCGGGTGAGCATGGCGGATACATCGTCGCGCAGGGCACGGTGGAAGACATTATCGCCTGCGAACAATCCATCACCGGGCAGTATCTCAGCGGTAAACGGCAAATCCCCGTACCTCTCATCCGCCGACAGCCGGGCGACCGCTGGCTGACCATCCGCGGCGCGCGCCAGCACAACCTGAAAAACATCACGGTGCGCATCCCTCTGGGATTGTTCGTGTGCGTCACGGGCGTGTCGGGTTCGGGCAAGTCCACGCTGATTCAGGAGACGTTGTACCCGCGCCTGATGTATCAAGTCTACGGCTCGCACCCGCTGTGGGGCGAACATGATGGGGTGGACGGCATGGAGTATATCGATAAGGTGGTGGACATCGACCAGTCTCCCATCGGGCGCACACCGCGCTCGAACCCTGCGACTTACACGGGTGTTTTCGACATGATTCGGGAGCTATTCGCCAGCACGCAGGATGCCAAAGTGCGCGGCTACAAGCCCGGCAGGTTCAGTTTCAACGTGAAGGGCGGTCGGTGTGAAGCCTGTAAAGGCGATGGCATCATTAAGATAGAGATGCACTTCCTGCCCGACGTGTACGTGCCCTGTGAGGTGTGCAAGGGCAAGCGCTACAACCGCGAGACGCTGGAAGTGAAGTACAGGGGCAAATCGATCGCCGACGTGCTGGACATGACGGTAGAGGAGGCTCTGGAGTTCTTCAAAGCCATCCCGCCGATTGCCCGCAAGCTGCAAACCCTGCACGACGTGGGGCTGGACTACATGAAGTTGGGACAGCCTGCTACCACTCTATCGGGTGGCGAGGCGCAGCGCGTGAAACTGGCAACGGAGCTCTCGAAGCGCGGAACAGGGAAGACGCTGTACATTCTGGACGAACCCACCACCGGCTTGCACTTCGCGGATATCGAGAAGCTGCTCAACGTGCTGCACCGCCTGGTGGACAACGGCAACACCGTCATCGTCATCGAACACAATCTGGACGTGATTAAGACCGCGGACTGGATTATCGATCTCGGTCCAGAGGGTGGCGCAGAGGGCGGCTACGTGGTGGCAGAGGGACCTCCCGAACTGGTCGCGCAGGTGGAAGCCAGCTACACGGGGCAGTTTCTGCGCAAGATGCTCGGGCAGAGGATACTGGCGGAGGTCGGTGCCCGCGAGTGACCGGGCTGCGGTTACCCCCGCAGGCTCTCGTGTGCCACAGTAAGGGCAAACACGTGCGCGGCTCCCACCTGCAACAACGCCCTGGCTGCTTCGTTCAGGGTGCTACCTGTGGTCCAGACGTCGTCCATTAACAGCACGCTCTTGCTGGCAATCTCTTCCGACCGCACGACGCGGAAAGCGTCTTTGACGTTCTGCGCCCGCTGTGCGGCGTTCAGCCCTACCTGTGGCTGGCGGTATACGGCACGCACCAGCACGTCGTCCCATAACGACAAGCCGACGGCGTGACAGAAGTGCCGCGCGAGAAGCACGCTCTGATTGAAGCCGCGCTCGCGCTCTCGTTCTCGATGGATGGGAATGGGAATGACCCCCTGCGCGGCGTGAAGGGGTTCGCTCAGTGCGCTGTGCCACGCCTGAATCAGCAATTGCGCCAGCGCAGGTGCCACAGCAGGTTTTGCGGCATACTTGAGGCGGTGGATAGCGTCTTTCACGGCTCCCTCGTAGTGCGCGGCGGCGCGCACCGCTTCGAGCAGCAGGGGATGGGTAGGGCAGGAAGGACAAAAACCTTCAGGGTCTATCGGAGTACCGCATTTGGTGCAAACGGGCGGCGCAATATACGAAACGCGACTGAGGCAATCCGCACACCAGTATTTGTAGCCCACCTGCGCACACGCGGCACAACGTGGCGGGTACAGCGCGTCCAGTACCTCTTGCCACGCTGTTTGCAACCACCTCATAGCGCGCGGGCGATAATCGCCATGCTGCGAGAGTCGAGTTTGGTTGTGTCGGGGATTTCGAAGCGGTTGCCGTCCATGTCGGTGATTATCAGGCGCGTGGGGGTCACCTCCTGCACGTTGTCGCGCAGGTGGCGCACCTGATACACCCTGCGCCCGCGGTTGGTCTGCACATCCCAGGTGATGGTGCCATACTCCTCGCGCACCGAGTACACCTTCTGCACCACAGGCACGAAGTATCGCCTGTCCAGCTCTTCCTCGATAATGCGGCGCGATTCGGGGTCCAAGCCGTGCAGCGATTTCAGGATGCCCACTTCCTGGTCCATACCGTCGCGCAAGCTGAGAAAGTGGTTCGGGTCGGACAGGGGAAAGCAGCGCACCACATGCACCCGCAGGATGCTCCGTTCGCCTTCGATGGTCATGCGAATCTGGCTGGAACCGGGCGTGCGGAACAGGCGGATTTGGGACGGCTCCAAAAAGCGCACCTCGAAGGTGGGCACGTCCCGAAAACGCAGCATGTCCAGACTGACACCACGACTGTCTACATTCATTCTGGTAATCCCCGAGTGTAAGGTTCTCAGAGACATTATACCTCACGATGCACCGCTCACGCCTGGGGGGCGGAGCTCCTGCCGGGCGGTCGGGGAAGGGTTCGGCTCACCGGCAGGTTTGCCCGCCCCAAATAACATCCGGACACCGCTCGGAAGGGCTATCACCAACCCGATGGAATAAACACCCGCCCCTGTTTCGCACAGGATTCTTAAAGTTACCTTAATCCCTGCTTAACTTCTGCTTAAATCTTAGTTGATATGCTACATCCAGTAAATTGATTAGTCGAAGGAGGTTAGCTATGAAACGTGGGTTTACGCTGATCGAGCTGCTAGTGGTTATCGCGATTATCGCGATACTCGCAGCCATCCTGTTCCCCGTCTTTTCGCAGGCGAGAGAAAAGGCTCGATCCGCCAGCTGCCTGTCCAACATGAAGCAGATTGGTCTGGGCGTCGTGATGTATGTGCAGGACTACGACGAGACCTACCCGATGGCGTACTACTACATCAACGGCGCTACCAGCCGAAACGGCTACGTGCAGTGGTCGGGAATGGTCGACCCATACGTCAAGCAGCTGAAGGGCAGCAGGACCGTGTGGGTGTGCCCCAGCCATCGTCTGGGCGGCTTTGCCCCCACCAACTTTCTGGACCTGAACAACGCCCCAGCGGGACAGGTTCCGCAGACGCCTGGCATTCAGGACATCCAGGCTGACCGTATCAGCTACATCGCCAACGAGTTGCTGATGCCGCGCAAGAAATACGCTGCCGTGCCGCAGAACGTGGTGTCTCTCGGGGCGGTGGATACTCCCGCGCAGGTCATCGCGGTGGCGGAGATTACCGATGTGCTGGGCGCGCTGAACGACACCTCGCCCACCGGCGGCGCGGCTATCAAGTCGCACCGTCCGACCAACGGCGTCTCCGATAACGGCAGGGTCTATGATGGTGAGGCTGGAGTAACCGGGCCGGTGTGTGCGCTTACTCCGCAGGAGGCGTGGGCAGCCATCCGCTACGCTCAGGCGAACAACAACGCCGGTGGTCAGCACCACATCGCTTATATCAGCCCGGACCGCCACTCGGGTGGGGCGAACTACATTTTTGCCGACGGGCACGCGAAGTGGCACAAACTGGAAGCCACTCTGGACACCCGCAACTTTCTCTGGGGCAAACGTGCCTATGCGGCTGGCGGCTTGACGGTGTATGACTGCGTGAACGGGGTACCGGTACAGTAAAACGGTGTCAATCAGACGTCTTGGCGGGCACTGAGTGGTCAGGCGTGCTACTCTGTGCCCGTTTTCGCTTGCAGGCTCGGCAGAGTCAGCGGGTAGTAACACGCCACGTGGTGCGCCTCTCCCGCAGGCTGCAGGGCTGGCTCCTCCAAACGGCATCTCTCCTGCGCGTATGGGCAGCGGGTGTGGAACCGACAACCTGTGGGTACTCGGATTGCGGTAGGTACCTCTCCGCTGGGCAGGCGACGGGGACGACGGGCTTTGGAAGGCACTGGCTCCAGCACCGCGTCCAGCAGGGTCTGCGTGTAGGGGTGCGCGGGTATGGTGAACAACCGCTCGACCGGCGCCACCTCCACGATTTTGCCCAGATACATCACCATCACCCGCAAGCACACCTGGCGCACCGCGTGCAGGTCGTGCGTCACAAACAGAATCGCCATGTTCATCTCCTGCTGCAGCTGGCGCAGCAGGGCGTGTATCTGCGCGCGGATGGAGAGGTCTAACGCGGAGGTCGGTTCGTCGGCAACCAGCAGGCGCGGCTGCGTGGCGATGGCGCGGGCAATACAGATGCGCTGACGTTGACCACCCGAAAACTCGTGAGGGTAGCGATTCAGGTACTCCTGTGGCAGTCCGACCCGCTCCAGTAAACGCGCCGCTGCGTGCTGCGCCTGCCTGCCGCGCGCGATACCATGTACCAGCAGCGGCTCGGCGAGGATGTCGGCAATGCGCATGCGAGGGTTCAGCGACGCCATCGGGTCCTGAAACACCATCTGCATCTCGCGGCGCAGGGGGCGCAGATCGCGCTCCGGCAGGCGGTGCAACGGCTTGCCGTCAAACCAGACTTCTCCGGCAGTCAACGGCAGCAGGCGCAGCAGTGCCCGCGCGAGGGTGCTCTTGCCGCTGCCGCTTTCCCCCACCAGTCCCACCGCTTCCCCCGGCTCCAGCATCACATCTACTCCGTCGACGGCACGTACCACCTCGCCGCGCGGCAGGGGAAAATGCACCTTTACCCCTCGCATCTGCACCAGCGGATTGGCGCTCATCGCACCGCCTCCAGCAGTTGTCGGGTATACGGGTGACCCGGCCGTTCCAGCACCTCGTAGACGGTTCCCGCTTCCACGATTTCGCCCCGATGCATTACCAGTACGCGGTCGCAGGTGTATGCCACCACGCCGATATCGTGCGTAATCAGCAACACCGCCGTGCCCTGTTGCTGTTGCATCTCGCGCATCAGGTGCAGTATCTGTAGCTGTACGGTGACGTCCAGCGCGGTGCTTGGCTCGTCGGCAATCAGCAGGCGCGGGTGGCAGATGAACGCCATCGCAATCATCACGCGCTGCCGTTGTCCGCCCGAGAGCTCGTGCGGGTAGCGGCGAGCAATGCGTTCAGGGTCGGGCAGATGCACTGCGCGAAGCATCTGCACTGCCAGCGCTTCGGGGTCACCCTCTGCGCGGTCGCGGTGTAAGCGCGCCGCTTCTGCCACCTGCTCACCGACGCGCATGACAGGGTTCAGGCAGGTGAAGGGGTCCTGGAATATCATGGCGATGTCGCCGCCGCGCACCTGACGCATCTGCGCCTCCGTAAACTGATGCAGGGGCATTGTATCGAACAGGATACTGCCTCCGACGATGCGTCCACTTGGCGGAAGCAGACGCATGATGGAGAGCGCGGTCATGGTCTTGCCAGAGCCGCTCTCGCCCACGATGCCCACCGTCTCGCCGGGCATCACCTCGAAGCTCACCTCGCGCACCACCGGCGGCTGCTGACCGAACGCGACCGTCAGTCCTTGCACGCGCAGCAGCGGTTCAGAAGCCGTACTCATGTGCCTTTGCCAGCCGTTCCTCCACGTAAGCGTAGAACTTGCGGTTAGGGATGCCCTCATGCGCCAGAACCATCGGGGCGTAGGGACGTCCCTGCACGTAAAGCAGATGGCTCTCCAGCGCGCACTGGTCGTGACGCCGGTCCACGCGCAAAAAATGTCGCAGACTGCTGTCGGGCACTTCGTCGCGCTGTTCCTCCGGCACCGCCGCCAAAAAGGTCAACCGGTAAACATCCTCCCAATCCATCTGCAGGTCTTTGAAGTTCTGCCAGATGAACTCGGCAATCTCGCGGTCTTTATCGCCGTACTCCAGCACGTATTTCTCCAGGGTGTCCACCGCATCCGCCAGAAACATGCCGACCGCCACCCCGAGATTCCACACTTTGCCTGCCATGACGATGGCGGCGTCATCAGACGCTCCCGGACCCACGCGATGGCGGATATACATATAGTGTACCTGCGGGTCGTGTGCATGTTCTGCTCCCACAATAAGCCCCTTGGCGCGGAACTCGTCCAGCTCATGTTCGTGCGCCTCTTTCGCCAGACGGCGTCCGTCCAGTCCCATCTGCTCCATCACCTGCGTGTTGACCAGGTATCCCCGACCGCCCCCAATGGTCCAGCC
Source organism: Bacillota bacterium (assembly GCA_023511455.1). Taxonomy (NCBI): domain Bacteria; kingdom Bacillati; phylum Bacillota; species Bacillota bacterium. Next base: position 858 of record JAIMBJ010000059.1, on the reverse strand, counting down.
GGTGCGCTGTTCCACCTGTTTGCGTATGTCTGGGTCGTCGCGAAAGCCCCCCAGAAACAGCCCGCGCAGCACGTCCTCCGGCGCAACGGGCAGGTAACGCAGGGTACTGATGGTCAGCAGAGGGGTTCCCTGCTCGTCCATCAGTTCGGGGCGCTCGCCCTGTACCACGCGCTCGGCATAGCGTCGGATGTCGTCGATGAGTGCCTGTCGGGCGGTGCGGATGGCGTGCGGGTCACGGCGCAGGGCGCGGGCAATATGGTCAATGGTCGTGTTCGGATAGCGTTTGCCGTGAAAGGCGCCGTGCCCTTCGTGGGCGTGCCCCTCAATCGCCTGCATCAGCAGCAGTTCCTCCACATCCCAGCTGCAGCGCAGGGTCTCTTCGGCATCCATCTCCGCAAAGTCTCGCCGTATGATGTCCGGTGGAGCGACCAGGTCTTTTTGATGGCTCATCGTGCTGCCTCCATGTGACGCAGGATGGTTTCATCATAACACAAATGGGGGGCGAAAGGACAATCATTTGATGGCGAACCTGACCCCCCAGCCCCCTTGCCCACAGTGGAAGGGGCAGTGCAGGACGCCCTTCTCCTTGCAGGAGAAGGGATGGGGGTGAGGTTCAGGAAATCTCACCTACCTTCATGTAGCCGCACCCTTTACGGGTGAGCTGGGTTCTACGCAGGCTGAAGCCTGCGGCTACCTGCCGTTTCGTAACGCCCCTCTCCTCGCAGCAGAGGGGACGGGTGAGGTGCAAACACCCCTCTCCCGCAGCTTCGGGAGAAGGGCAGGGGTGAGGGCAAACCACCACCTCCGCCAGAAGATTTTTTCAAAAGTTTCCCGCCGACCCCCGCAAAAATGCCTTGA
>JAIMBJ010000058.1 GCA_023511455.1 Bacillota bacterium | reverse complement strand
CACCTGCGCCGTGCCCAACGGGTCAAAGTGATGCCACTCATTGTTTCGCTGCACCGGCGAGATGCCCTGCAAATACAGCGCACTCGCCCCCAACTGTCACCCTCCAGCGGGTTCTGCTGCTCCACCAACTTGCCCGCTCCGCACGCCACGCCACACGGATACCGCGTCCACACCCCGTTCACGTAGTCCTTGCGCCAACGGCGACCGCCGTCAAAACCATACCCATACTCATACGCCAGCTGCACGTTGCCCCCGCCGTAGTCCCGACGAATCCGAACCAGCCTGCCGTCCTCTCATACTCCAGCAGCCGCGTGTAACCCGGCCCCGGAAAACTCGCCAACGTGCCGTCCGCGTTCCAGACGTAGTTCTCGGTGGTGTTAGTCGCCGCGTCCACCACCTGGTTCAGCCTGCCCGCGCCGTCAACCGTGTATGTGCCACGATGCGTCAGATGGTGAAGGTTTTGAAAGTCTTCAGGAACTTCCAGACGCCACCTTCTGCAAAGATGCTCTACTGCAGTCAATCTATCAAGTTTGTGTTGGATTTGTCAAGGCATTTTTGCGGGGGTCGGCGGGAAATTTTTGAAAAAATCTTCTGGCGGAGGTGGTGTTTTGCCCTCACCCCCTGTCCCTCTCCCGACGCTGCGGGAGAGGGGCGTCTTGTTCCCTCTTCCCGCGTAGGGAAGGGGGCTGAGGGGTTAGGTGAACCGATGGTGCCCTTGCACTCTACCTGCGTGGTGTGTTATCCTAAGCACGCATCACATGGCACAAAAATGTGAAGGACGACCATGCGACGAGTACTGGTAACGGGTGGCGCGGGCTTTATCGGCAGTCATTTCTGCCGCTATCTCCTCACGAAACATCCGGACTATCGGGTGACGGTGCTGGATGCGCTCACCTATGCGGGCAACCTGTCCAACATCGCCGACCTGATGAGCAGTCCGAACTTCGCGTTCTATCACGGCGATGTGCGCGACGCAGTGGTTGTGCGCAATCTGGTGCGCAATCACGAGTGGATAGTCAACTTTGCCGCGGAGACTCACGTCGACCGCTCCATCCTGAACCCAGGCAGCTTCCTGCAGACGGATGTGTATGGCGTATATGTGCTGCTGGAGGCATGCCGCGAGTTCGGGGGCAAGCGGTTCCTGCAGGTATCGACGGACGAGGTGTACGGCGAGGTGCTGGAGGGTTTCGCCAGTGAGGATGCACCCATGCGCCCCCGCAGTCCATATTCCGCCAGCAAGGCGGCGGCAGACCTGCTCGCTCAGGCATATTACCACACGTACGGAATAGACGTGGTGGTCACGCGGGGTTCTAACACCTACGGACCCAACCAGTATCCGGAGAAGATGATGCCGCTGTTCATCACCAACGCGCTGGAAGACCGTCCCCTGCCGCTGTATGGCGACGGCTCTCAAGTGCGCGACTGGATTTATGTCGAGGACCACTGCGCGGGAATCGATGTGGTGCTGCATCACGGCAGGGCGGGTGAGGCGTATAATATCGGCGCGGGCAACCTGTTGAAAAACCGCTTGGTTGCCGAAAAGATAGTAGAGATACTGGGCAAGCCACAGTCGCTCATCCAGCAGGTCGCGGACCGTCCGGGGCACGACCGGCGTTATGCGGTGGATACGGCGAAGCTGCGTGCGCTGGGGTGGTCGCCACGCTGGGACTTTGACAAGGGCTTGCGTCATACGATTGATTGGTACCGCACGCACCGCGACTGGTGGCAGGAAATCAAGCAGAAAAAGGAGTATCAGCAGTTTGCCACGCAGTGGTACGCGCAGCGTGGGGGAGAAAGTCCCGCGCAGGAATGAGGGAGGTTTTCGGTCATGCAACAGCTTCGGCAACGGATACAGTCTCGTACGGCTAAGGTGGGCGTCATTGGTCTGGGCTACGTCGGGCTGCCGATGGCGGTCGGTGCCGCTGTGGCAGGTTATCCTGTTATCGGTTTCGATATCGATAAACGCAAGATCGACGCCATTGCCGCGGGCGAACGTTACATCGAGGATGTAGAACCCGACGAGTGGAAGCTGGCAATCGAGAGCGGCAAGTTCATCGCCACGATGGACTTTGTGCGCCTGCGCGAGTGCGATGTGGTGCTTATCTGTGTGCCCACGCCCATCAACCGCGCCAAAGAGCCGGACATGAGCGCGGTGGAAGCCGCCACCGATTCCATCGCCCGCGCCCTGCGCGCCGAGCAGCTCATCATTGTGGAAAGCACTACTTACCCGGGCACCACCGTCGAGCTGGTCAAGCCGCGTTTGGAAGCCACCGGGTTGCGGGCAGGCATCGACTTCGCGCTGGTGTTCTCACCGGAACGCATCGACCCCGGCAACAAACGCTTCAAGCTGCGCCAGGTGCCCAAGGTGGTGGGCGGGCTGACCGAGCAGTGCACGCAGCTGGCAGTCGAGTTCTACAGCGCGTTTATCGACCAGCTGGTTCCCGTCTCGTCTCCCACCGCAGCGGAGATGACCAAAATCTACGAGAACGTCTTCCGCAGCGTGAACATCGCGCTGGTAAACGAGCTCGCTCTGCTGTGCAACCGCATGGGGCTGAACGTGTGGGAGGTGATCGACGCGGCGTCCACCAAGCCCTACGGCTTCATGACCTTCTATCCCGGACCCGGTTTGGGAGGGCACTGCATCCCGGTAGACCCCTACTATCTGGCGTGGAAGGCGCGCCATTACGATTTTCACGTCAAGTTCGTGGAGCTGTCGGCGACCATCAACGACAGCATGCCCTACTACGTCTGCTCGCGGGTGAACGACGCGCTCAACTCGGTGCGCAAGAGCGTCAACGGCTCGGACATCCTGATCCTGGGCGTGACCTACAAGCGGGATGTGGCAGACCTGCGCGAATCGCCTGCGCTGAAGATTATCGAGATTCTGCACCAGCGCGGCGCGAAGGTGAGCTACCACGACCCCTACATCCCCGCCTTGCACGTGCACGACCACGTCGACCTGCATCTGCAGAGCGACACGCTCAGCCCGGAGCGATTGCGGCAGGCAGATTGTGTGGTAGTAGTAGCCGATCACAGCAGTTACGATTGGGCGATGATTGCTGAAAACGCTCCGCTCATTGTGGACACGCGCAACGCGCTGAAGGCGTTCCCCGCACCGCATATCTGGAGGCTGTAGGATCTACGTTTGCCGACAGGGGCGAGAGATTCTGCTCTCGCCCCATGCCCGTTCCTATCTGGCGCTGTGCTTCGCATTTTTGCCACTGCGCGCAGAGCTTCATGTTGGGCGAAAGGTTACTGGCGGCTGATGGCATGCCCTCCACCTCCACAGCGTCTGTGCACTGCCCTGCTGATGGCGCAACACCCCGAAGACGTTATACAGGTTATCGCTTACCGCTCCCGACGCTGCGGGAGAGGGGTCACAAAACGTCGTGTAGCCGCAGGCTTCAAACTGCGTGATGCAGTTGGGCGGGCAGCTTCCGCAGAGCGAGATGTCAGGTTACAACGCTCCCCACAAGAAGCTGATGACGAACAGCACGGCGATGCCGTACATCCACGGGGATACCTCACGCTCTCTGCCGCGCAGGAGCATGACCACGACGTAGGAGATGAATCCCACGCCGATTCCGAAGGAAATGCTCTGCGTCAGTGGGATGAGCAGCATGGTCAGGAAGGCGGGGATGCCGTATTCCGGCGTCTCGAAATCCATCCCCCGAACCACAGCCATCATTAGATAGCCCACGATGATGAGTGCGGGAGCCGTAGCCACGCCGGGTACTGCGCCCACCAGCGGGGCAAACAGCAGGCTCAACAGGAACAGCACGCCCACCACCACGGAGGTCAGCCCCGTTCGTCCTCCTTCGCTGATTCCCGCGGCGCTTTCGATATAGGTGGTTACCGAGCTTGCACCGCATAACCCACCCCAGACCGCTGCCAGCGAGTCGGTCAGCAGCACGCGGTTCAGGCGGGGCAGGTTGCCGCGCTCGTCCAGAAAGCCTGCCTGCCCGCCGATGCCGATGACCGTGCCCATGGTGTCGAAGAAGTCGGTGATGAGAAAAGCGAAGATGACGCCGACCAGCGCGGGCTGCAACGCGCCGCGGATATTCGCCTGTCCGAAGGTGGAGAAGTCCGGCATCGCCAGCCATCGCTCGGGCATGGTGGTCAAACGCCGCACGTCGGGGAACAGGGCGTCAGCAACCCACGCGACCGCCGTCGTAGCCAGAATACCCAGCAAAATCGCCCCGCGCACCCGAAACGCCAGCAACAGCATCATCAACACCACGCCGAGAACGGAGACCAGCGTGCCTTTGTCGGTGAACACACCATGCGTAAGGGCGACGCCTTCGGGACCTTTCTGCACCAGTCCCGCGTGTTGCAATCCCAGAAAGGCGATAAAGATGCCGATGCCCACGCCGATGGCGCGTTTGAGGTTCATGGGGATTGCCTGCATCACCTGCTCGCGCACGCGCGTCAGCACCAGCACGGTCACGATAGCCCCTTCCACCACGATGACGCCCATCATCGTTTGCCAGTCCATGCCCGGTTGCATGGCGTGCATGGCGAGTGCCGCGTTCAGCCCCATGCCGCTGGCGAGCGCAAAGGGATAGTTTGCCCACAAGCCCATCAACAGGGTGGGCACTGCTGCCGCGATACAGGTCGCCGCCGCCACCGCTTCCACCGGCATCCCCGCGCTTTTCAGCACCTGCGGGTTCACAAAGATGATGTAAGCCATCGTCATGAACGTGGCCAGCCCGGCGATGACCTCGCGCTCGATGCTGGTGCCGCGTTCCTGCAGGGCAAACAAACGGTCCAGCACGCTATGGGAAACGGATGAGGGTGAAGACATCGTAGCCATGCAGCATCTTCCGTCCCTTCAGGAACTCCAGCTCGATGAGGAAATCAAAGCCCGCCACAATGCCGCCCAGTCGTTCCACCAGTCTGGCTGCTGCCGCTGCAGTGCCTCCTGTTGCCAGCAGGTCGTCCACAATCACCACGCGCTGCCCCGGTTGCACCGCGTCTACGTGCATTTCCATGGCGTTGGTGCCGTACTCCAGCGCATACTCTTCCACAATCTTTTTGTAAGGCAGCTTCCCCAGCTTGCGCACCGGCACGAACCCCACGCCCAGCTCCAGCGCAATCGGTATGCCGAACACGAACCCGCGCGACTCGATGCCCACAATCACGTCGGGCTGGCGGTTGCGGGCGTATTCCGTCATCTTCTCCACCACTTCGCGCAGTGCCTGCGGGTTCTGCAATACCGGTGTGATGTCGCGGAACAGCACCCCCGGCTGCGGAAAGTCGGGGATGTTGCGGATGAGTTTCTCTGCCAGCAGTTCTGCCATCGTTTAACCCTCCCCCGTGCCTGGAACCATCTCAGCCAGCGAAACCGTATAGGGCGGTCGCGCGATGCCCACCTCGGTGACAATCGCAGTGACCAGCTCCGCCGGTGTGACATCAAATGCGGGGTTGATCACGCGTACTCCTTCGGGCGCGACGCGGTAACCCGCGATGTGTGTGACCTCTTCCGGCGACCGCTCCTCAATCGGGATGCCCGAACCGTCCGCCACCGACAGGTCTATCGTCGAAGTGGGCGCAGCGACGTAGAACGGAATGCCGTGATGCCTTGCCAGCACCGCCACGCTGTAGGTGCCCACCTTGTTTGCCACATCGCCGTTGGCGGCGATTCGGTCTGCCCCAACCACCACCACGTCGATTTCGCCCCTGCGCATCAGCATCCCTGCCATGTTGTCGGTAATCACCGTGACAGGGATGTCCTCCTGCACCAGCTCCCATGCGGTGAGTTGCATCCCCTGCAGGCGTGGGCGCGTCTCGTCGGCGTACACCTGCACCTTCTTGCCTGCCTCTACCGCTGCCCGAATCACGCCCAATGCCGTGCCGTAGCCCACTGTTGCCAGCGCGCCCGCGTTGCAATGCGTCAGGATGCGCGCGCCGTCGGGGATGAGCGTTTGCCCGTGTTGTCCGAGAGCCCGGTTGGCGCGGATGTCCTCTTCCAGAATGCGCTCGCTCTCCTCGCGCAGACGACGACGCGCCTCCTCCGGCGACCGGCAGGTGTGCAGAACCCGCTTCATGCGTTCAATCGCCCAGAACAGGTTCACCGCCGTGGGACGGGTCGCAGCGAAAACATCGGACGAAGCCAGCCACTGCTGGCGGAAAGCGGGCATCTCCTGTTCCGGGATGGACTCCGCCGCCAGCACCAGCCCGCAAGCTGCCGCCGCTCCGATGGCTGGCGCACCCCGCACCACCATCTGCCGGATTGCCTCTGCCACGGCTCGCCAGTCCGTGTAGCGCACCTCCACATAGCGGTGCGGCAGTTGAGTCTGGTCTATCAGCACCAGCACGTCGTTTTCCCAGCGCACAGGGCGAATCTCCATGTTACACCTCGATGCGGGCGTGGTCCAGCACGTGCGGGCAGGGGCAGTCGCGCTCCGCAGGAATGCGTTTAATCATTTCCAGCACCACGTTTTTGATGCGCTCTGAGTTGCGCTGGAACACCTCCAGCACCTCTTTGGTGGTGACGGGCGGAACCTGCCCGCCCATCACCAGCCCGCTGTCGTAGTCCGTGATGAGTGAGATGCCCACCACGCACATCGCCAGCTCGCGTGCCAGATACGCCTCGGGGTACTGGGTCATACTGATGACCTCCCACCCCATGGAGGTATACCACTGGCTCTCCGCTTTGGTGGAAAAGCGCGGTCCCTGGATGACCACCACCGTGCCGCGCTCGTGGCAGGTAATGCCCTGTTCCCGAATGACGTCGATGGCTATCTGGCGCAGGGTGGGGCAGTAGGGGTCGGCGGGCGAGACGTGCGTGACAATGGGCCCTTCGTAGAAGGTATCCGCCCGTCCGTGCGTGCGGTCGACATACTGGTCCACCACCACGAAGTCGCCGGGGTGGATGTGTGCCTGCAGGCTTCCCGCCGCAAAGGGGCTGATGATGCGCGTGACCCCCAGCTCTTTCATCGCCCACAGGTTGGCGCGGAAGTTAATCTTGTGCGGGGGAATGCTATGGTGTCGCCCATGCCGGGGCAGAAAGGCGACCCGCTTGCCATCCACCTCTGCCAGCGCGATGTGGTCACTGGGTGCCCCGTAAGGGGTCTCTATCTTTATCTCTTGAACGTTTTCCAGAAAGCGGTAGAATCCTGAACCGCCAAACACACCGATATCCGCCTGTGGTTTGGTCATTGTTTTGCCCTCAATCCGTCGTGATACCGCAGCTCATTATAGCGAGAGGTTATCGGTTTTGCAACCGATGAAGTGACCTCACCCTTGCAAACTCCACACCCGCAATAGTATAATAACGTGAGGCTTAAAAGCACCCTTCCTGCTCCACCCGGTAGAGGTGGAGTCAAATCAGTCCAGAGGGAGGAAACAAGACAGTGCCGTTTTACGAAGCCATGTACCTCGTCCACCCCAGCGTGGACGACGAGCGAGCGGCGGAGATTATCGCTCGCTACAATCAGGTAGTGGAGAACGCAGGAGGCGTTATCGAACACTCCGGTAAGTGGGACCGCCGTCGTCTGGCGTATCCCATCAACAAGGTGCAGGAAGCCACCTACGTGCTGATGTATTTCCGCGCCGACCCGCAGGTTCCCGCGGAGCTGGACAGGCTGTTCCGAATCAGTGATGAGGTGATTCGCCATCTCATCATCCGTCACGATAAACCGCACCTGGTGCTGACCGTTCCCCCAGCCGAGGAGGTACCTGAAGAGGCTCCGCAAGAAGCAGCGGAAGCGGGCGACCAGGAGGAGGTGGCGCAGGAAGCCGCCGCCGAGGCAGTGGAGTCCCCGCAGACGGAGCCTGCGCCCGAGCAAAAGGGCGATGAGGAAATCGCTGCAGAGGACGAGGAAACAGCCAGTACCGAGCAAGAACAGGCTTAAACACCACTTCGCGCTCAGGAAGGGGAATGTACCATGTACAACCGCGTTATCCTTATCGGGCGACTCGTCCGGGACCCGGAGTACCGTTCCACACCGGAGGGCGTCACTCTGGCGCGGATGCGTCTGGCAGTAGACCGACCTCGGAACCGCGAGACAGGTGAGCGAGAGACCGATTTCATTGACCTGGTGGCGTGGCGACAGCAGGCAGAGTTCGCCATCAACTACCTGAAAAAAGGGCGTCTGATTCTGGCGGAAGGACGCTTGCAGGTGCGTGACTGGGTATCGCCTCAAGGTGAGCGGCGACGCTCCTACGAGATTGTGGTTGACCGCCTTGCCGGGCTGGAGCGCGCTCGTGAAGCCGAAGCTGTTATCGATGAGACCCCGCCACCCCCTGTCAGTGCGGTGACCGCAACGCCCAGAGCCTCTACACCGCCCGTGCAGACGGTACCGGAAGATGTGAGCGACCCCTTCCTGGGTGACGAAGAGTTCCCGGAAGAGGAAGAGTTTGACGACTACGACCCGTTTGCGGACACCGAAGAGGAATAAATGGAGGAAATGATGACCAGTAAACCGCGCTATCGGAGACGCCGCAAGGTATGCGGCTTCTGCGTAGAGAAAATCGCCTACATTGACTATAAAAACGTGCCGCGCCTGCGCCGTTACGTCACCGACAGAGGCAAGATTATCGCGCGGCGCACCAGCGGTAACTGCGCCAAACACCAGCGCCAGCTGGCGAAGGCCATCAAGCGAGCGCGACACCTGGCTCTGCTGCCCTTTGTGGCAGAGTAAACGCCTTTGGGGCGACGCAGAAAGCGTAACTCCTGCGCTGGCTCCTGAGGGTCGAAGGAACAAGGCTCCGTCCGGTCCTTCCTGCTCCTGTGGACGCAGGCTGCGATCGCGACGGAGCATAACCACTAGAAGATAACGGCTTGACAGGCGATGAGGGCACGGCGGAACGTGTCCCTCTATACTTTTACGGAGGAGGAAATCAGGTAATGTCTGACCGAATGGCGGTAGACACCAGCGTGCTGGACGATGCGGCGCGTCGTGCCGCGCTGGACGCGCAGAACATGATCCCCCTGACTCACGAGTTCCCCGAACAGTGCCGAAAGGCTCTGGATATCGCGATGCAGTTCAATCCCCCCACGCCGCGCCTGCCCATCCAGAACGTGGTGGTAACGGGCTTGGGTGGCTCGGCGGTAGGGGGTGACCTGTTGCGCGTGCTGGTGGAAGATAACGGCGAGGTTCCTCTGGTGGTGAACAGGGACTATCAGATGCCCGCCTTCGTGAACGACCGCACCTTTGTGATTGCCGCCAGCTATTCCGGCAACACCGAGGAAACGCTGAGCGCGTTTGAGGACGCGCAGGACAGGGGCGCGCTGCTGGCGTGCGTCACCAGCGGAGGCGAACTGGCTCAGCGTGCCGCCCATTACGGCACACCGGTGGCGTTCATCCCCAAGGGACAGCCTCCGCGCAGCGCGATGGGCTACCTGTTTATCCCCATGCTGATGGCAGCGCACAAGGTGGGCGTTATCCGCCGTGACCCCACCGGCGACCTGCAGAACGCCATCGCGCTGCTGGAAAAGGCGCGCGAACAGTGGAACGCTGATGTGCCCTTCGAGAAAAATCCCGCCAAGCAGCTCGCTGCCAAACTGTACGGGAAACTTCCCATCGTCTACGGCTCCCAGGCATACTCCACCGTCGTTGCCTTCCGCTGGAAAACGCAGCTGAACGAGAACACCAAGATTCACGCCTACTCCAACGGCTATCCCGAAATGAACCATAACGAAATCCTGGGATGGGTGCTGGCGAAGCAACAGGTTCCCAATCTGGCGGTGGTGCTGTTGCGCGACCAGATGGAACGACCCAAAATCGTGGCACGAGTGGAGACCACCAGGCGACTGTTCGCCCGCGCGGCAGACGTACACGAGGTCTTCGCCGAGGGGCAGAGCCTGCTGGCGCGCATGTTGCACGCCATCTATCTGGGCGACTGGGTCAGTTGCTACCTGGCGCTGCTGTACGGCGTGAACCCCACCGACATCAGCTACATTAACCTGTTGAAAGCGGTGCTGGAAAAGATCGACGAAGACGACCCCACCTATACCGAAGTGCTGCAGAAGGAACTTCAGGCGATAGGTTAGACATTCACCAGTAAAGGGCAGACACCAAGTCTGCCCTTTGTCTTTCTCCTTTCCAGCACTTCCTCTGCCAGAGTGTTCCCACTTTCAGATATTCTCCGCAAAGCACTTGATATTACTATTATCAAGTGGTATAATAAAAACGCAATCAATACTCTGAACAATACAGGAGGTTCGCAACCATGCGACTGGATAGATTGACCATCCGCGCTCAGGAGGCGGTGCAGAATGCACAGAGCATCGCCGAGCGCATGAATCATCAGAATATCGATGCCGAGCATCTACTGCTGGCACTTATCGACCAGAGCGAGAGCACCGTACCGACGGTGCTGCAGAAGCTGGGTGTGCAGCTGCCCATGCTGCGCCGCTACGTGGAGGCGGAGCTGAGCAAACTGCCGCAGGTACACGGCGCGTCGGTGGCTTCGTACATCACCCCGCGCTTCAAGCAGGTGATGGATAAAGCCTTCGAGGAGGCGGAGCGGCTCAAGGACGAGTACGTCAGCACCGAGCACCTGCTGATGGCGCTGGTAGAGGACACGCAGGGACCCGCCGGTCGCCTGCTCAAGCAGATGGGCGTGACGCCCGATAACCTGTACCACGCGCTGATGGAGATTCGCGGCGGGCATCGCGTCACCGACCAGAACCCGGAGGAGAAGTATCAGGCGCTGGAGCGCTACGGGCGCGACCTGACCGACCTCGCCCGCAAGGGCAAACTCGACCCCGTCATCGGGCGCGATGAGGAGATCCG
>JAIMBJ010000057.1 GCA_023511455.1 Bacillota bacterium | reverse complement strand
TGCGCGCAGTGAGCAGGTGGGTTCTGCGTTGACGCAGATTATCGGGGCGGCGCAGCAGGTGGCTGGTGAAGTGCAGTCGGTGACGGCGGTGGCAGAGGAGATGTCGGCGAGTGTGCAGCAGGTGTTGGCGACGGTGAGCACGGTGCTGCAGAGTGCCGAAGAGAACGCGCGGGCTGCGCTGGAGATGGCATCTGGCGCGGAGCAGGTCTCTTCGGCGATTTCTTCGGTAGCGAGCATCAGCGAGGAGGCGGCGGCGAGCGCCGAGGAGTTGAACGCCTCTTCGGAAGAGGTGGCTGCGGCGGCGCAGGAGCTGGCGAGTATGGCACAGCAGTTGCAGTCGCTGGTGAGTCGTTTCCGCTACGAGGAGACCGAGAGCCGACCCCAGTTGCGCTTGGCGGCGTAAGTCAGGTAATCGCCCTCACTCCATTCCCCTCTCCCACGCTGTGGGAGAGGGGAGCAAGCGCAAAGGTGGGGTCACGCATCGTGTGGAGGGCGAACCGCCGGGTGAGCCGTTCCCCTCCCGACCTCTCCGCGGGCGGGGAGAAGAGTTTACGGCTCGGCGGGAGCCTCGCCCTTCACGCGGTAATACGGCCTATGGAGCAGTCAGCAGCGCCACCTCGCCGATAGCAAAGGAAACGGCTGCAGAGGTGCGCTTTGCGGACTGAGCGGAAGATACCCCGCCCAGCGTGCCCACCGAGACCTGCCCCTGTGGCAACAGGTACACCTGCACCTCGCGCTGTTGATGAGGCAGTACCAGTATCCGTCTGGAGCGTGTGAGTGCCTGTCCATCCTGCGACACCAGCCCGTAGTGTCCTGACGCGGAGGCGATGGTCTTTCCATTCAGAATCATCTCGCCCTCGCTTTCGGCGGCGACTACTTCGCCCCTGGCATTGACCAGCACAAAAGCACATCCCAAAGGCTGTAAAGAGAGGGTGATGCGGTGAGCAGGGATGCTCACCCGACACTTTTCTGCCCCTTCGTCGGGGCGGACCAGCGTGTACAGCCTGCCCCCGTCCCGTGTGGGAAGGGAGAAGACACGCACCCTGCCTCGCTGCGCGGACACCTCGACGGCTGGCACCGCCGCCAGCTGCAGCACCTGGCGGTAGAGTTGCGCGGAGCGGGCGTCCGGAGAGAGCTCGATCGGAAAAGGCACGTACACCACCTTCCCGCGTCCAACCGTCGAAACGATGGGTTGCGCGGTTGTCGTTTGCCCTGCCGTTTCAAAGGGTGAAAGGGCGGGCACGTCGGGCAGGTGGAGCAGTTTGAGCCTCTCTGCGCGGGTGGGCTGGCGAGTGCGGTCAAACCCGATATTGCCCGAGAGATACAGCACTCCTCCGTTTTCTACCCAGCGCAGCACCGTCTGGAAGGTTTCATCGGTCGGGCAGTAGGGCAGCACCCAGAATAACGCCTTCGCGGAGGGCGGAACCTCTTTCAAATCTTCCTCGTTCAGCACGCCGAAATCGCCTGCCGTGTCCAGCAACAGCTTCACCGCCTGATGCAGCGCGCCGTGGATGCGTCCGAACTGCGCGCCGATGCGGTGGCTGTCGGGAACGAGGAGGTAGACCTGCGGAGGCTGGTACACTGGCTGCACGCGCTTCAACATCTCCGCGCCCTGAGCCAGCGTATGCAACCACGGCTTGGCGACCGGTGTGCTGTGATGTATCAGCCCCCAGGGAAAGACCATCTCGTCAAAATCCTTCCAGTCCCAGTTACAGAGGAAAGCGGCTCCTAAACCTGTTGCGTAGTGCAGTACCTGCTGGAATCGGGTCACACTGACCTGCACGGGCAGTCCTGTTGCACCGTGGATGCGGGCGTCGTGTGCTTCTTGCGCGCCGAACTCGCCCAGGCTGAACCCTTTGCCAAAGGCACGGCGGTCGATCAGCTTAAACTCCAGAGGAAACTCCTGCAGCGAACCGTAGAAGTGCATGTTGGAAAAGTCGGTATAGCGTGTGCCGAGAATCTTATCGGCAGGGGGCATACTGGGCAGGTAGCCCACACACACCAGCGCGTCGGGGTCGCCCGTCTTCACGCCCTCCACGTTCGCTTTGACCCACCGGTTGAGCAGTTCGGTTTCGAACCTCTTCAGGTCGGCGGTGCGCACGTCGTCCCAGCGGTCGGTGCGGTTGCCCAGAGGCACATTGGGCAGAGGAGCCTCCGGTGGCTGCACGCGCCACGCCTCACGCAGGGCTTCATCGGAGCCATAACGCTCCTTCAGCCACTGGTTCCAGAGCTGCCGAACGAGAGGCGTGTCCTGCACCTCCACCACTGGCTCGTTCTGGATGTCGTAAATGATACCGGGCACGTCCCGGTAGCGCTCCGCCCAGAAGCGGTTCCACTGCTTCTGCGCCTGCAGTTCCTCGTCGGTGAGAGTCACCCCCAGCCAGTCGTGCAGGGTGAGAAAGATGATGATGCCGTGCTTCTGCGCCAGCTGCACGATGGCATCCATCTGCCGCTGCAATCGCTGGGGTGGGGTAGACCGCAGGTCCAGCGAGGTGTGATGGGGATTTCCAAGATAGCCTTCCTTCGCGAAGGGCGAGAAGTGCAGGATGCGCAGGATGCGGATGTTGTTTTGCGCCATCAGGCGAAAGTCCCTGTCCCATACGGCAGGGTTCTCGTTGGCGGAGAAGAACATCATGCCCGTCTGATTCGTACCCACCAGAATAGCGGGTTTGCCGTCGATGGTCAGGTAGTTATCCTTCCACCCCACCTTGGGTCCGCGTGCGAGCACCTTGTCGTCTCTGATGCAGAAGGCGGCTTCCACGGTGTCGACGAGCTGCCCGTCGAGCCACAGCTGCGCCTGTACCGGGTGGTAGTCGCCGCGCAGCCGACCGGTATCTATCGTTTGCTGAACCGTTTGCTCCGCTCCCGGCTGCAGGGTGACCTCTTCGCGCCGGACAGTTCGCCCGGAGACTTTCAGCTCCACCCGCACGCGGGCAGGTTGTCTGCTGAAGTTCACTGCCTGCAGGCTCACCGTCGCTGTCTCTCCGCGCTCATACAACGGAAGGTCTGAATGCAGGCTGTGCAGATACACCTTCTGTACCAGCCGTTCCATCACCCGGGTGAGCAGGCGTTCTCTGGTGGCGTCCCCTAGCAACAACGGTTCGCCGGAGGTCACTCCGCTGAACGCCCAGCTGGAGCCTTTGTAAACACCGGTGAAGTTGTGCATCATGCTCAGCGCGGTTCCGCGCAGGTGACCCTTCGAATCGGTAGCCTCCAGCACCGGAATCCACCGGCGGTATACGGGCGGGAAAACCGGATTGTTATCGCCTATCAACCCGCTGGCGGAGAAGCCTTGCAGGGGCTTTTCAAAGCGCAAACGCACCCCCGAGGGTGCGAACGTTCCCACTGCTCTTGCCTGCGTCGCATCCTGCAGTAAGAAGGTGGGGTCGAACACGCCAATTTGCTCTGAGGAGAAGGTCATCGCATCGCCGGGCGCGCCATAGCGGGTGTTGATGCGAACGCGGTTTTCGGTGGCGCCGCGGTTGTGTTCTTCTGCTGTAACCGTCTGCTCTACATCGCGCCATTGCTCGCCGTCCCAGATGATGGGGCGGTCAACGGCGTAACCGTCGGTGGCGAGAAAGCTTCCGCCTGCCCGCAGATATGCCAGAAAAGCATCCCGAGCATCGAGCGGGAAGAAGGCTCCGTACGGCAGTATCACCGCGTCGAAGTGGTCGCGCGTGAGGGTTTGCCCGTCGGCGAGGTCTCCCGCCTGTAACATCGTCACGCCGAAACCTGCCCGGCGCAGCACCTGTGCCAGTTGTTGCGGCGGGTGCGCCGTGCGGAATCCGCCTGGCAGGGGCTGGGTGATTTCGAGAACGGCGATGTTGCCTCGCTCTCCGCGTTCCACCTGCAGCGCCTGCGCAGGCGGCAGAGGAGCAGAGCGGGGCATCTCGCGCACTTCCCACCCCATGGCGTCCACCGTGACCTCCATATCGCCGAAGTTACAGCCGATGAGCATACGATTCGCCGAAACTATCTCGCGGGTGCGTTTGCCTCGCCCGTCGAACTGGAAACCAGACACGGGTAAAACCGCCTCGTGCCAGCCCTTTTGCAGGTAGCCCACCGACTTACCCCCTATTGCGACGTGCTGTACCCACATGTCCCCATCGGGCTCCATTAGCCAGATGTGCATCTTCGCCTGCGGGCGTGCGTGATGAACGTAAAGCCAGAAACGCAGTGCGGTCGCATTCGTTGGGACGAAACAGGAGCCGACCACGTTGCCCCAGTGCGGCAGAGCATCCTTGTACACGAGCCGCAGTGCCCCCGCACCCTGTTTCACGCAGACACTATCGTGCTCTGCGTACACCAGCCTCCCGCCGTCCGCATGGGGCTGAAAAGCGACTTCCGTCTCGAAATCATGCAGCGGTACAGCACACGCTGTCGTGCAAACGAACAACAGTAACCACCACGTACGCATCCCTTTTCGACTCCCAAAGGTGATGGATTCTGTTTCTCAGTCTTGTGGGGAGTTCCTGCTGAGGGAGATTTTCCGGGTGAGCCGAGAACATGCCCAACGGCCCGGCGGGAGCCTCGCCTTCCGGGAGGCATCCGACGGATTTAACGAAGATGCTCAGCCTGCGGCTACACGTGGTATATTTTGGAACACCCTCATTGCCCTTGCATTTACCAGCAAGGGCAGGCTATACTTTATCAAAGCTATTCATCCGGGGGTGCTGGATGGAGTTTCAACCGTTTACCCAATCTCGTGATGTGATAAACCAGCCAGATGCCCTGCGCGAGCGCATGCAAAGGGATGGCTACCTGTTTATTTCTGGTCTGGTTCCTCCTGAAGACGCCCGCGCCGTGTGCGAAGACATCCTGCAGATTTGTCGCGAGGAGGGCTGGGCAGATGAAGAGGGCTTCGCCATTGGCGAGCCGCGTCTGGAAGGTCATGAAGGCTGGTGGGAGGTCTACGACCGCCTGCAGTGTCTGGAAAGTTTTCACGCTTTGGCGCACCATCCAAACATCCTGCGAGTGATCGAAGCCATTGTGCAGGAACCGGTGCTGGTACATCCGCGCAACATCGCCCGGATTACATTTCCCGCGACGGCGCATTACACCACCCCGCCCCATCAGGACTATCCGCTCATTCAGGGCACACCGGATACCTACACCGTGTGGATACCGCTTTGCGACTGCCCCATCGAGCTGGGTGGTCTGGCAGTGCTGCCGGGTTCGCACACCTTGGGTTTGCTTCCCGTACACCGCGCCAGCGGCCCGGGCGGGTTGAGCGTGAATACCAGCCGCTGGGGCGACACCTGGCACGCGCAGGACATGCAGGCAGGCGATGCACTTATCTTCCACAGCTACACCGTGCACCGTGCTTTAGTGAACGTCAGTGAACGCAGGTTGCGTATCTCCGTAGACTACCGCTATCAGGGCGTTTCGCAACCAATCGTGGAAGATGGGCTGCGTCCGCATTACGAAAGGCTCAGCTGGGACCAGATATATCAGGGTTGGAAACGGCAGGACATCCAGTACTACTGGCAAAAGTACCCCTTGCGCATCGTGCCGCGCGATTTAACCATCATGCAACCAGAGGAGGAGTACCGATGAGTACATCTCCACGCACCGTGATCAGCGACGAGGAACGCGATTTCTTCCTGCAGAACGGTTACCTGATTCTTCGTGGCGTCCTGCAGGGTGAGGAGCTGCGCCGTGTGCAGGCAGCGATGGACGAGCTGACGGCTTACGGCTCGGCGGAAGTACGCGACGACCCGGACTACATGTACGGACAGGGACCCCAGTCGGGAAAGCCCGTACTGCGACGCATCGAGTACGTCATCGACAAGCAAGATGAGATGAAGGTGTTGTTAGGACATCCCTTCATCCTGCGCTCGGTGGAGAAACTGATGGGCCCCGACTTCATCCCCACATGGGACTCGATGGTGCTGAAGATGCCCGGTGAGGGGATTATCGTCCCATGGCACCGCGATGCCGGTACGGATTATGTGGGAGATACGCCTATCTTCAACGTGGACTTCTATCTGGATGAGGCAGACGAAGACACATGTGTATGGGTTCTGCCGGGCAGCCACCTGTGGAGCCGGGAGCAGGTGCAGGAATGGCTCGCGGCGCATCGCGAGCAGGACACCACAAAGGAACACTTCAAGGCATCGGGGGCAGTGCCCGCACTCATGCAGCCGGGTGACGTGCTATTCCATAACATTCTGGTGCTGCACGGCTCGCCATACAACCTGTCGGACAAGATACGCCGTGTGGTCTACTACGAGTTTCGCACCGCGCACGTGGAGCACCAGCTGGGACCGCATGTGCCCGAATACATTCCCCTGAAACAGCGCGTGTTGCTCAGCTGCATTGAGCGACGAAAGCAGGCGGACTACATCCCGGAGGATGAGATTCCCTTCACGTACAACCCGCCGGAACCGTTCAGGGTGGACTGGCAACCGGGCACGGAGCTGCCGACCTATCGCTATCCGCACGAACAGTACTGGAGAAAGTAGGATGTCGTGGTGCGACGGAAAGAGATAAGCTTCACCACTACAATTGTCCCGGGACGGGACAGGACCTATCTTGCGCTACCGACGGAAGCGGAGACCATCTGGGGAGATCAGGAACACCATTACGTAGCGGGAACGATTCAGGGGCGCACGTTTCGAGGACGCACCGAGATTCATGGGGCACAACACATCCTGCCCATCGGCCCAACGTGGCTTCGCGATAACGGCATGGATGCGAATATGACAGTAGAGTGCTGTCTGCATCTGGAAAGTCCGATAATAGATGACCTGCCGCAGGATTTTGCCAGCGCGCTTCGGGCGGAGCCGCGGGCAGCGGCGTTCTTCGAACAAATCGCGCCCTTTTACCGAAAAGGTTATCTGCGGTGGGTCGAGAGCGCGAAGCGTCCCGAAACCCGCGCCAAACGGATTATGGAGGCGGTGCAGTTGCTGGCGGAAGGGCGAAGCCAGAGATAGCCTATCCCTTACCACCTCGCCACAGGTGGTAAAACACCAGTGCCTGCAGCACGGTAAGCAATACCAGCATGATTCCGTTGAGCACATAAAGGGAGATGAAGAAACCGGTGAGGCGACGGATGAGCAGTATCAATACCAGCCCGAACAGCAGATTCGCCCCGTACACCAGCATCCAGCAGCCGATGAGTTCCAGTGCCGTGCAGAAGGCTTGCCGGAGATTCGCTCCACCGACACCCCACCTGCGCTTCACGTAAAGGTAGCCAAAGGCGGAAGTCATTAGGATGAGCAGGGGCACGTACAGCTTGTCCATCTCACTCAATCTCCCAGCCGGTACAGCCATCTCCCCGCCGCCTCGCGAAGCGTGTAGGTCATCAGCGCGAGGCGGCCATCGGGGCCATCGGTGTCCACCGGCAGGTTGTCCGCTACCGCAGGGAACACGCGAAAGCCCATTTTCTCGAATCGGGGCACTGCCCGCGCCAGATGCAGAGAACTGCTGACCAGCAAGATGCTTCGGACACCCCGCTGGTGCAGCTTCGCGGCGATGTTGGCTGCTTCTTCCGCGGTGGTCTGCGCGTGAGGCTCCAGCAGGATAGCCTTCTCAGGCACCTGCAGCTGACGGGCAAGAGCCGCTCGCACTTCCGCCTCCACCGGCGACCCTTCATACGTCGTGCCGGAAAGCACCAGCAGCGGCGCCAGACCCTGATGATACAACACCAGCCCTTGCACCGTCCGGCGCAGGGAAGAATCGCTCAGCGTGCCATCGCGAAAGACGCTGGCCCCCAGCACCACAATCGCATCGGCAGGCTGTATCCTGGAGGACACAGCCAGTGCCCGTGCCAGCGCATTAGGCAAAGGGGTATACGCGCTGAGCAACACTCCTACGATGCCCAGCACACCCAGAGCCTGTAACAGCTTTGCACAGAGAGGGGTGCGGTTCATGGTTGTGCCTCGATGTTCTCTGCGGGGAGTTCGCAATCCTGCGTCGGCAGCCATATCGTGCCGGTACACGCTTCGCCCAGCACCTGCCCTCCGTACCACCACGCCCGTGCCGCCAGCCACGCACAGAACAGAGCATCCACCCTGTCCTCGAATCGCTTGAGCCCGGCAGCAGTTTCTGGAACTTCCGACAGCCAGTCGGGCAGGTATAGCTTCGGCGCAGGCAACTGCTTCAGCAGACGGACGTAGCGCTGCATCTGCTCGCGACGATATGCCAGATCCCTGCCCGATCTCGCCTTGTATTCCAGAATGCGTGGCAGGTGGAACAGTCTCACCATCGCGGCGTGCGGATAAACCTCGAATGCCACCCGACACGCCTGCCGAATGGGTGGTGCTGGAGCCACCTGCACGTTGAGCCGCTCCGCCAGCATCGCACACAGGTGTTCCCCACGCGGTGGTTCGCCCAGCAAGCGGCGGTTCGCGGGGTGGCAGGCGGCATGATAGCGGGCGAAGCGACGGCGCATCTCGCCTTCCACCAGACGCTCTCCCGTCAGATTGGGAACCACCAGCGGGGCGTCAACCGCGATAACCAGCGTGTTACCCGCATCCTGTTCCGCGATAGCGCGGCAGATTTCCTCGTCGGTGTAAGCCAGCTGCGTGGGCTCGACTTCACCCAGCCCATCTTCCCGCCATTCGAGCATCGCGAGCCCCGACGGGTTGCGCGTCCCCCACGCAAGGTCAATACCTACCCACAGTGCCGGTGCTCTGTCCATCTTGAGGATTCTATTCGAGTTCGGAATCTGCGTGTGCGATAATAGTTCCCTCCAACTGACTGCGTTCCCGAATGAACCGAATAGCCACTGTGCCCAATGCCCAGTACACCATCGCCAGCACCATTAACACCCGATAGCCCACCCCCATCTCGACCTGCGTGTTCACCACATAGGCAATCGGTCCGGCGATGAGCGGCGCGACCACCTGCGGCAACGTGTCGGCAATACCCCACACGCCCATATACTTGGCGGGAGCCTCCTGCGGAAGCAGGTTGCACGCCAGTGCCCAGTCCACCGCCTGAAACACACCAAATCCCGCCCCGAAGATGCCGACGGCGATGTAGACGACCGTCAAATCTTTCGCGAACAGAAAGCCCATCCCCGCCAGCAGGCAGATCAGGCAGGAAAGAGCGAGAATGAGCCGCTTGCTGTAGCGATCCGCCAGCTTGCCTGCGGGAAGAGTGCCCAAAATGCCGGTGATGGTGGAGAGTATCATGAAGTTGGTAATCAGACTGAACGCCTCCCTGCGGTAGCCGAGCGTGTCCCGCAGATAGTACAGCAGGCAGAAGTTCACCGTGTAGATGCCCATCATGATGGCGAGGCGGCTAATCAGTAACCAGACGAAGCTGGGATAGGGCTTCAGCGGGACACGGTAGCTGGAAGCAATTGACTCCCACAGCGTGGGCGAGTGTCCCGTATACGGCTCTTCGCGAATCAGCCAGACATTGAGCAGCATGAAAGCGTTCAGGAAGACCGCGAACAGTACCATCAGCCAGAACAGTCCTTGCTCCGAGCCGAGCAACAGGCTGGCGGCAAAGGGTCCCCCGATGCGCCCCAAGAGCGTACACACGCCCATCCACGCCGACGCCGTGCCGTGGTACTGCCACGGGATGCGGTCGGGTATCAACGCCTGATAGGGTCCGTTGGCGACGTTGAGGAAGAACTGAATGACAATATACACGCCGAGCAGAGTCCACACGGTGCGCGCGGCGGGAAAGAGGAACAGTCCGGCGGTGGTCAGCAGCGTGCCGACAATCAGGTAGGGTCTGCGCCTGCCCATCGGATGGCGGCTGCGGTCGCTGATGGCGCCGAACAAAATCTGCGTGGCGGAAGCCACAAACGCGCCGACGCTGGTGACTATCGCCAGCACACGGTCTTTCTCCTGAGAGCCGACCAGCTGCTCCACGCGGTCAGGGAGCACCAGGATAAGCACCGCGCCCCAGAAAAAAGAGAGCGCGAACCAGAACAGGCTGATTCCGAAGTAGTCGCGCAGGGTGGGTTTCATTGCCTTATGCGGTTCGACGTAGAAGGACGTTTTCCTTTAATGCGCAGAACCACTGGCGGTTCTAACCGTGCGACCTCTCACTAACCCATTCCCAGTAAAGTCACCACCACCGGCAGCACCACAATCGTTAACAGAGTGCCTATCACTATCACCAGCGTTGCCAGCTGGTGGTCACAGCCGTATCGCTCGGTGATCACTGCGTTCACCATGGCGCTGGGCATGGCGGATTCTGTCACCGCGACCAGCCGGGCGATGCCCTGCACCCCCACCCAACCCGTTGCCAGCCACATCAGCCAAGGGAACAGCGCCATCTTTGTCAGCAGAATAAGCACCATCGGCAGGTAGTAGCGGTTCGCCCGGAGGTGCGCCGGTTCCAGCATCAGCCCCAGCGATAACAGCACCAGCGGCACTGTCGCACCTGCCACCAGCTGCGCCGCATGAGAAATGAACAAAGGCACGGGCACCCGAAGGGCGTTGACAACCAGTGTGCCAACCAGCACGACAAATGTGGGGGTGGTGAAAAAACGGAGCATTTCGCGCCAGCTGGTGTCGTGCTTGCTACCGTAGTGCATGGCGACCGCGATGCCAACAGTATAGACGGGCAGAGCCATACTGAGCTGGTCGTACACCACTGCCGCCGCCATTGCCCCTTCCGTCTTGCCGAAAATCGCCTGTACCACCGGATAACCCAGAAATCCTGTATTGCCGTACACAGCAGTGAGCAGAAACGTTCCGATGACGGGGCGCGGAAAGCGGAGCAGACGTGCGGGCAACCACAAAAGCCCCATCACCAGCACCTGAAGCATGCCGAAAAGCCACGCGGCGTGCACCATGTCCGCCGTGACCCTTTGCTGGTAAAGGGCGTGGAACACGAACGCGGGCAGAGTAAAATCCATGATCAGACGGTTGATGACACTTGTATCGGTGTCCTGCAGAATGCCGCGCCGCTTCAGCAGATAGCCGGTGAACAGCACCAGAAACAGCGACATCACCACCCAGAAAACGTTCAAAAGCTACGCTTCCTCCAGCTCCAGCAGGTTCTCTTTGAGCGGACGTCCGTCGTCACAGGGTTCCGGTTGTACCTGCACCTGCATGGCAGCGGCTGCGCTTTCATCGCCTTCCCAGCGTCGGTGTCCGCTTTTGTCCAGGGCGGCTTTAATGAACCCGACGAACAGCGGGTGCGGACGATTGGGGCGCGAACGAAACTCGGGATGAAACTGCGTCGCCATGAAGAAAGGATGCCCCTCCAGCTCGATAATCTCCACCAGCCGGTAGTCGGGTGAGACCCCGGAAAACACCATGCCATATTCCGCCAGACGCTCACGGTACTCGTTGTTCACCTCGTAGCGGTGGCGATGGCGCTCGTACACCACCGCGTCGCGATAGAGCTTCGCCGCACGAGTGCGCTGCATGATACGGCACGGGTATGCACCCAGGCGCATCGTTGCCCCTTTGTCTGCCACCTCTTTCTGTTCCGGTAACAGGTGAATCACAGGATGTGGCGTGTCGGGGTCCGCCTCTTCGGAGTGCGCGCCATACAAACCGCAGGCGTTTCGGGCGAATTCCACCACCGCCATCTGCAAACCCAAACACAGGCCAAGGAACGGGATGCGGTTCTCCCGGGCATAGCGAATGGCGGCGATTTTGCCTTCCAGCCCGCGCACACCGAAGCCGCCCGCCACGATAATGCCGTCGAAGCCCTTCAAATGCTGTACCACATCAGGAGCCTTCTCCAGCCCTTCTGAATCGATCCAGCGGATGTTGACTCGAGCGTTATTGGCGATACCCGCATGCTTCAATGCTTCGGCGATGGAGATGTAGGCGTCTCCGTTGCCGGTATACTTGCCCACCACCGCCACGTACAGGTTGTAGCGTGGTCGCTGCATCACCTCTACCATCTTGCGCCAGTCTTCGAGGTCGGGCGAGTGTTCGGGCAAGCCGAGTCGGCGTACCACCAGGTTCGCTAGACCCAGCTCTTCAAGGCGAAGCGGTACCTCGTAGATGTTTTCGGTGTCCATCGCCTCGATGACCGCTTCCTTTTCCACATCGCAGAAGAGGGAGATTTTCTCCTTCATCTCGTCGGAGATGGGCACTTTGGTACGGCACACCAGTATATCCGGCTGGATGCCGATTTCGCGCAGCTTGATGACACTGTGCTGTGTGGGTTTGGTCTTCACCTCACCCCATGGTCCCACGAACGGGATGAGCGTGACGTGGATATACATCACGTTCTCCGCGCCCGCCCGCTTCTTGAACTGCCGGATGGCTTCGAGGAAGGGGAGCCCTTCGATATCGCCTACCGTGCCGCCGATTTCGGCAATGACCACATCGGCGTTATGCTCTTTGCCCACCAGCACGATACGGTCCTGAATCTCATTGGTGATATGGGGGATGACCTGTACGGTTGCGCCTAAATAATCGCCTCTGCGCTCTTTCGATATCACTGCATTGTAAATATTGCCGGTGGTGACGTTGGAATGGCGCGTGAGGTCTACGTCGATGAAACGCTCATAATGCCCCAGGTCCAGGTCGGTCTCCGCCCCGTCGTCGGTGACAAAAACCTCTCCATGCTGGTATGGGTTCATCGTGCCCGCATCCACGTTAATATAGGGGTCAAACTTGAGAGGCGCCACTTTGAAGCCGCGACTGCGGAGCAACCGACCGAGGCTGGCGACGGTGATGCCCTTGCCGATGGAAGAGACCACGCCGCCGGTCACGAAGATGTACTTGGTCATGGTGTTCCCCCAAAGTAGACTTCCACACTTGCGCGGAGCGAACCAAAGGTGCCCTGTGTATTTATATCATGAAACAGGGCTTTTGGCAAGGGTCGTAGGCGGTGTTCGAAAATACACAGAATGTAGCCGCAGGCTCCGGCCTGCGCTTTCGGAGCAGGGCGAACCGTCTCGTACCGAACCCCCGTGGGCAGGCAGGTGTCTTTCGGCTCGGCAGGAGCTTCGTCTTCCAAGCAGGCGTCTATCGAACACCCAAAGGGCGGTGAGACCGGCAACCTCCCACGCTCTTGCTCAACCAGGGCATCCGGCGGCAGAATCGATAGGAGTTACGCAGTTGAACGGGTATTCGGGAGCTTGTGATGTAAAGCGACACATTCTGTCATTCTGAGCGAAGCGAAGAATCTCTTTCAACAGGCTGAGATGCTTCGCTTGCGCTCAGCATGACATAAAATTGTCTCTGCAGTCGCTGAAAAAGCATGACCCGCCAGGTGTTCATCGCAGCTGCGTAACTCCTAATCGCAGAAAAAGCTGAGGGTGTTCGAAATTGGTAGTTGAATGGATAGATTACCTAACCCCCTTGCCTCCTTCCCTCGCAGGGAAGGGGGAACGCCCCTCTCCTCGTAGGAGAGGGGACGGGGGTGAGGTAAGACAAGGGGTAGCAAGAACGCCTC
>JAIMBJ010000056.1 GCA_023511455.1 Bacillota bacterium | reverse complement strand
TATTTCCGGGGATTAAGACGATGTGACATTTCAAATTGGGAATAAAATAGGACATTTCAAATTGGAAACCACAACACCCTCCGACCAGCTTGACATTGCTGTGCGCCCTGTGTTAGGATGTCCTCGATGCAGAAGGCTCTCGCGAAGGAGGACGAAAAGCCGCTTCCTTCGCCGTTCGCCCCCTCGCCTCAGCCTTCCCCGTTATAGAGGGTCACTCTGGAAAGGAGGAACCGTGATGAAACCACTCAAGTCGCCCATTCTGGCAATGGCATCAGCGACCTTTCTCCTGGTGTGCTGCTTGCAAGCGTTCGCGCAACCGTTCACCTATCAGGGGATGCTCAAAGAAAAAGGCGTTCCCGCGGATGGACTCTACGATTTCGTTTTCCACCTGTACGAGTTTCCCTCGGGGATCGGGCGACCCATCGGCACCATCAC
Source organism: Bacillota bacterium (assembly GCA_023511455.1). Classification (NCBI taxonomy): domain Bacteria; kingdom Bacillati; phylum Bacillota; species Bacillota bacterium. Next base: position 14,686 of record JAIMBJ010000056.1, on the reverse strand, counting down.
CGTGGACGACCAGAAGGTAACCGGCGGATTGTTTACCGTGTCGCTGGACTTTGGCGCGGTGTGGAACGGTTACGACCGCTACCTGGAGATTGGCGTACGCCCGGGGAACAGCACCGGTAGTTACACGATACTCTCGCCCCGGGTCAGGGTAAACTACGCTCCATACAGTGTTCTATCTCTTTCGTCTTCTTCATCGCAGAGCGTACCATGGAGCGGGATTACCGGTGTGCCCAGCAGCTTCCCACCCGGAGGTCCTGCCGGCGGGGACCTCAGCGGTACCTACCCCACCCCCTCCGTGGTTGGTCTTCGGGGACGCCCGGTGGCAAACACTGCGCCCGGCTTGGGACAGGTGCTGAAATGGGATGGCAGTGCATGGTCTCCCGCGGCGGACCTGCAGGACGCCTACTGGCAAGCCTCCGGCACCGATATTTACTATCTCGCGGGCAAGGTGGGTATCGGCACGAACCGTCCGGACAGCCCGCTTCATGTGGAAAGCAGTATCAACGCGCCATCCGCGCGGTTTGTCAACCGGGGAAGCGGGCTATGGTCTCTCGGTGTGGAAGGTGCGTCCTACGCGGAAACGGGCAGGGGGGTCTTTGGCTTCGCTGGAAGCACGACCGGCGATAACGCGGGAGTGTATGGTCAGACCAGTAGCGACCGCGGCAAGGCGGTCCGTGGCTGGGCAAGCGCCGCCTTCGGATGGACCTACGGTGGACTTTTCGAGGCGGTGAGTCCGCTGGGATGCGGCGTGCAGGGCGAATCACCGGCTTTAGGTGTGCGCGGTATCGCGAGCGCCTCTGGCGGCGAGGCTTACGGCGTGCATGGGCGCACCTCCAGCACGGATGGCTACGGTGTGTACGGTGAAGCCAGCGCATCCAGTGGTTACAACGCAGGGGTATATGGAATCAGTCGCAGCAGCACCGGCAGAGGCGTCGTGGGAAACTCGCCCTACATCGGCGTTTTGGGAGCAACCGACGCCTCCAGCGGATTCGCCTATGGTGGCTGGTTCGAGAGCGGCAGTACCGACGGACGCGGGGTGCTCGGATATGCAACCGCCTCTTCCGGAACGACTTTCGGCGTGTATGGTCGGAGCAACAGCTCGTCCGGTCGTGGCGTGTACGGCTGGGCTTCCGCGTCCAGCGGCTACACCTACGGCGTGTTTGGTCAGAGCTCCAGCACGTCCGGTCGTGGAGTCTACGGCTGGTCCTCCGCCACCAGCGGAGACACTATCGGCGTTTTGGGTGAGAGCGCCAGCCCCTCTGGCTACGGCGTGGCTGGTTGGGCTTACGCCACCAGCGGTAGCGCCCTCGGAGTGTATGGTCAGAGCGACAGCACGTCGGGACGGGGCGTATACGGTTGGGCGACTGCTACTAGCGGCACCAATTACGGCGTGTATGGTCGGAGCGACAGTTCCTCTGGCTATGGTGTCTATTCAGCTGGGCGATTTGCCGCCACGGGCACGAAATCGTTCCAGATTGACCACCCACTCCACCCCGAAAACGCCGTCCTGAACCACTTCAGCGCGGAGGGACCGGAACCCTACAACATCTATCGTGGAACCGTCGTTCTGGACGCACGCGGGGAGGCATGGGTGCTGCTGCCCGACTACTTCGAAGCCATCAATCGCGACCCGTCCTACCACCTGACTGCCATCGGCGCGCCGATGCCCAACCTGCATGTGGCGGTGGAAATCCAGAACAACCGATTTAAGATTGCAGGCGGTGCGCCGGGCAAGAAGGTGTCGTGGGAGGTGAAAGCCATCCGCAACGACCGCTGGGTTCAGGAATATGGCTACCGCACCGAACAGCCGAAGACTCCGGAGCATCGGGGCAAGTACCTGCATCCCGAGCTGTACGGTCAGCCGAAGGAGCTGGGCATTCACTACCGTCCGGAACAGGAGCAGGAACTGCCGATGAAAAAGTAGCCCTCACCCCACCCCCTCTCCCGACGCTTCGGGAGAGGGGAGCGGGCATCTTGACGACGTCGTGTAAAGACAAGGAGGCAAACCACATGAGAACAGCACTCTGTATCCTGTGGCTGATGGCGATTGCCACAGCAGGCTACGGGCAATCGGGTGGTAATTATGACCTCTCGTGGGGTGTTATCGCAGGCGGAGGCGTCACCTTCAGCACCGGAGGAAACTTCTCACTCGGCAGCACCATCGGACAACCTGTGGCGCTCGGAGCCACCCCGCTGCACACCGGAGGCAATCTTGACCTCACCGACGGCTTCTGGTTCGTACGCTACGCCACGCTCCGCGGGATAGTGAGACTGCTCAGTTTCGGTGGAAACCCCACCAGCATCCCGGTGGAACTGCAGATACGTGCCCCAGGCAGTCTCGTTCCGTTGCAGGTGTACACGCTCGCACTGAACGCATCGGGGGCGTATTCGCTGGTGGCTCCGCTGGATGGAGTGTACGACCTCTCGGCGAAGGCGTCGCACTGGTTGAGGCACACTCTACCCGGTGTATCCATCGTGGGCGGTGGCGTGGCGAACTTCTCTCTGGTGAACGGAGACGTAGACGGAGATAACGAGGTGACGCTGTTTGACTTCGGCGCGCTGGTGGCGGCTTTTGGCAGTATGTCCGGCGACAGTAACTGGAACGCAGAGGCGGATTTAGACGGGGACGAGGAGGTGACGCTATTTGACTTCGGCATCCTCGTGAGCAACTTCGGCGCCATCGGGGATGATTAGTTTGCGGCACGTGAGCCGCGCCATCAATGCCTATCACCTGTGGGACAAGTGGCACAGGAAAGGCCTCGTCGCCGGCGAATCGGAAGGCAAATACCGTCTTGAGGAGCATGTAGAGATGGATGACTTCGTTTTCCTGCGCAGGAGCTTACTGAAAGGCATCGGTTCGCTGGCGGCACTGACCGCTTTCACTGAGGGGGCAGGGATGCACATAGCCCGAGCAAGCGTTCCACCAGAGGAAGAACCCAAAGGCGTGCTGAACGTGCGGGACTTTGGCGCGAAGGGCGATGGCAAAAGCGACGACACAGAAGCCTTCCAGAAAGCCATCGATGCCGCGCATGCGATGGGCGGAAATATCGTGTTCGTTCCGCGCGGGGACTACCTGATTGCGGGCACGCTGGAGGTGCGCGAGAACGTCGTGCTGGAGGGCGTGTTTCGCGGACCCACGATGCAATCGCATCTTAAGGGAAGCACCCTGCTGGCGGTGGCGGGCAAGGGGCAGATAGACGGCACGCCGTTCATCGCCCTGCGCCAGAACGGTACCCTGCACGGCATCACCATCTTCTATCCTGAACAGGTGCAGCAAGACCCGCCGCATCCCTATCCCTGGACGATTCGGGGCATCGGCGATAACTGCACGCTGGTAGACGTGCTACTCGTGAACCCCTATCAGGGCATCGACTTCGGTACGTTCCCCGCAGGCAGGCACTTCATCCGCAACGTGGGCATGCAGGCGCTGTACCGCGGGCTGTACATCGACCAGTGCTATGACATCGGCAGGGTGGAGAACCTGCACATCTGGCCCTTCTGGGAGGTGTGGCAGACCCCACTCAAGCAGTTCATCGAGCGTGAAGGCATCGCCTTCATCATCGGGCGCACCGACTGGGAGTACATGAGTAACTGCTTCTGCATCGGCTACAAAATCGGCTTTCAGTTCATCCGCACCAAGGCAGGCTCGGCAAACGTGTTGCTGACGCAATGCGGTTCCGACGTAGGTCCCATCGCGGTGCGGGTGGAACACGTCATGGAACACGCAGGCATCTCCTTCGTGAACGGTCAGTTCATGGCAGGCATCGAGATCGAAGAGACCAACCCGGGGCCGGTCAAGTTCACCGCCTGCGGTTTCTGGGGTGTAGATACCACCGAAAGCCACGCGGTGTTGAAGGGCAGAGGGCACACCTTCTTCAACGGTTGCCATTTCAACGGCTGGGACCGGAAGAAGACGGGTGCGCCCTGCATCGACGCGCAACGAGGTGGCCTCACCGTCATCGGCTGTGACTTTATGGACAGGGGCAAAACGCACATCCGGTTGGGCTCCGGCATAGACTGCGCCACAGTGACGGGCAACCGCTTTCGTGGGCAGGAGGGCATCGTCAACGAAGCGGGCGACAAAGCACAGATAGGGATGAACGTGGTGACACCTTAGGCGGTCTGTTACTCCGCCCGGATCACTTCTTCCCAGTCGTACACGCCGACGACGCGCTGTCCCGGGTGTACGATGAGGAAATCGTCATCCCATTCGCCGTGAATCAGCTTGCGCAACAGTCGGCTGCTGCCTTCCAGCACCACGAGTTCTTTGCCTTCCGCCTCGGCGAGGGCGCGTTCAGGTGCCGGGTCTCGGGCAGGTCGATGAACACCACCCGGTTGCCTTCGGCGGCTTTCATGCTTGTGTAAAGCGTCTCGAAGATGTATCTGCCGTTCTCTTCGCCGTAGCGGGCGATATACTCTTCCAGAGTAGCATACAGCCCGGTGCGGGTGTAGGCTCCGTCGCGCTCCATGTAGCCCAGCGCGCTAAAAGGGGTGCTGGGTGCATCCGCAAAGTGCTGGCCGAGAAACAGGGTGCAGCAATCGTGCGCTCGTGGGATGACCAGCCGCGTGCGGCGCGCTGTGAGACTCAGCGTGGAGTTGCCACACAAGCCATATCCCAGCGGCGAGGCTTCCGCTTCGTCGATGCGCGACTGGATAAGCGCACGCAACGTCTCGCTGTCGTCATGCGCGCCTTTCGGGGTAAACTCCAGGTCTATCGTGTGCGGGCTATCTGCCACATGACGACAGACCTCGCGGGTAAGCACCTCGCAGGCAATCAGTTTCAGGTACACGGGTTTCCTCCATATCAGGCTCCGCTGCCTATTGTACCGTGTTCGGGCTGTGCTGTCAAAGGATGCAGGGAAACGCCAGATGTCGGTATAATAGCGGTAATGGTAATCTCATCTCACCTTCGGCACGCGAAGGGGGCATTGCCTATGTCCACCCGTATTCGCAAACCGGAACCCGTCTCTCCGGTGGTCATCAGCCGGCGAGTGTACGACATCGTGGGTATCGTGCTGTTTACGCTCGGCGCGGTGGTGCTGGTGAGCCTGACCACCGCCGAGAACGGCTACCTGGGGCAATGGCTGAGCGAGTTACTGCGTCGGCTGGCAGGGCTTGGGGCATTTGCCGTGCCGCTGTTGCTGATGCTGCTGGGCACGTTATTCCTCATCGGCTACGAGCGTTTCTCCTTCACCAACACCTCGTGGGGCGCAGTGCTGTTGTTCCTCACGTTTACGGGATGGGCACACGCGCTGCGCGTGCCCTTCGAGCGCAACTTCTCTGCCGAAAGCCTGCGTGTGGGTGGTGGCTACATCGGTGGTGTGATAGTCTATGCCGTGCATTCTTTGCTCAATCTGGCAGCGGTGTATATTGTGCTGACGGCTCTCACCATCATCGCGGTGCTGCTGATTGTGGACCTGCCGTTCGTCGACATCGCCCGGCGTACGATTGCAGGCTGGGTCAGGGGATTCCAGCTGGCGCAGCAGGGGGCGCGTACGGTGAAGGAGAAGGGAGCAGGGGCGGCGCGAAAAGCGGGCAAAGAGGATGTGAAGCGCACACTGGCAAGCAGTGACAATCGCGCCGTGGCACAGGCTCCTGCTCCGAAGCGCAGCTCCAACCTGATAGAAGCGGTACAGCAACGGCTCGCCCGCGAGTCCACCCCGGCGGTCGCGCCGTTGAACGGTGAGATGGTGGAAGAGTATGAGTACCCGCCCCTGTCGTTGCTGAAGGAACCCGCGCCGCCCCCCAAGCGGATTCAGGCGGAGCTCTCCGAAAAAATCCGCATCCTCGAGCAGACTCTGGACGAGTTCGGCATCGGCGCGAACGTGGTGGAAATCGCGCACGGTCCCACAGTCACCCGCTACGAGGTGCAGCTGGCGCCCGGCATCAAGGTGAGCAAAATCGTCAGCCTGGCGGACAATCTGGCGATGGCGCTGGCGGCAATCGACGTGCGCGTGGAGGCACCCATTCCGGGCAAATCCGCCATCGGCGTGGAAGTGCCCAACGATAACCCGCGTATCGTCACCCTGCGGGAGGTAATCGACACCGACGAGTTCCGCAACGCCCCTTCGCTGCTTACCTTCGCTCTGGGCAAGGATGTGGGCAACGAGAACCGCTATGCCGACCTCGCCAAGATGCCGCACCTGCTCATCGGAGGGGCGACCAACTCCGGTAAGAGCATGTGTCTGAACGCGCTGATTGCCAGCATCCTGTATCGCGCCACGCCGCGCGAGGTGAAGTTCATCATGATCGACCCCAAGCGGGTGGAGCTGTCGCTGTTTGACGGCATCCCGCACCTGATGTGCCCGGTGGTGAAGGACGTGAAGCAGGCATCGGGCATCCTGCGCGCCGCCATTAAGGAGATGGAGCGGCGGTATGACCTCTTCTCCCGCACCGGCGTGCGCAACATCGACGGCTACAACTCGCGCGTGGGCGAGGAGGAGAAACTGCCCTACGTGGTGATTGTGGTGGATGAGCTGGCAGACCTGATGATGCAGGCGGCGGCGGAAGTGGAAACCTCGATCTGCCGGCTGGCTCAGCTGGCACGGGCGACGGGTATCCATCTGGTCATCGCCACACAGCGCCCCTCGGTGGACGTTATCACGGGTACCATCAAGGCGAACATCTCCTCGCGTATCGCGTTTGCGGTCTCCTCGCAGGTGGACAGCCGCACCATTCTGGACATGGCGGGCGCGGAACGGCTCATCGGGCGGGGGGATATGCTGTTCCTGCCCATCGACGCCTCCAAGCCCACCCGCATTCAGGGGTGCTACATCAGTGAGCAAGAGGTGGAGGCACTGGTCAAGTTCCTGAAGCAGCAGGGCGTGCCCGAATACACGCTGACCCCCATCGACAGCGGCTTCAGCACGCGCGACGACATCGAAGAGGAAGACGAAGACGAGCTCTTCGAGCCGGCGGTACGCCTCGTGGTGATGAACGGGCACGCTTCCACCAGTCTGCTACAGCGACGGTTCAAAATCGGCTACACCCGCGCCGCACGGCTGATCGACATGATGGAAAAGCGAGGCATCGTGGGACCGCTGGACGGCGCGAAACCCCGCGAGATACTCATCACCCGCGATGAAATGGAAGCCATGTTCCAGCGCGAACCCTAGCGGATACTCCTAGGTGAGCCGAAAAAACATGCCCAACGGGCCGTCTGGATGGGATTTGGCAGATTTGCCGGAAAACCCTCATACAGATTTGCCGATACGACAATTATTGTGTTATACTTTATTTACCATCTCCTTCACGGTCCCACGCCGGACCCGCTTGCCGTTACGTGCCGGTTTTCACCTGTGGAAAGGATGGGTTTTTATGATATGACAGGTACCCGTGATACTGCAGGTGGCGAGGGCAACATTATCCCCGAGTATGTCCTGTACAAGCCGATGCACATGCATGTTCGCGCACAGGAAGGTGTGTTCGCCTTATACTGCACACCTTTTTCCATGCGTCCCTGCGTGGACATCTTCCAGAAGCATCTGCAGGGGAGGCATCTGCTGGTGTTCAGTCCTGTGCCTGCGGAGTGGTTTCAAGGACGCGGACTGCAAGCACACTCAGTACCTTCTTCCTTCCAGCTCGTGCCGGCACAGCACATGCACCATCTGCCCTTCCAGTCGCTCGAGCGCCTTCAGTTTGCGGACACCGCCCTCTTGCCTGAGGAACTGGAACCCCTTGATTTGAACCGCCTGGTGGTCGACACATTCACCTCCGCGCTGTGGCACGAGCTGGTGGACACGGTAATCGGTAACCTTCTGTATGCCGAGATACGAAGCGACTGTTGCGTGCACCTGATATGCAAAGAGCGTTCTCTGCTGAACATCGCGTTGTCGCGCTTTCTGCGTGCCTACACGCAGTATCACCTGTCGGAGGTTGCTCTGCCAGAAGATTTTCCCCCGCTGGTGCTGGAACAGCTCTGGTACTATGCGGCGCAGGGTCTGGCGCCGCTGGGCGTGGAACGCACCCCAAACGGTGTGGAGCTGAAGGTGGCTCTGGGCACGCCCGAGCCGGATGCGTGTGTGGCGTCGCCCCCCTGCCCGCATGTATCGCAGATTCAGCGGGGATTTATCCTGCACTGGCATGGCAGTGACTGGAATATCTGTAGCACACAGGAACTGGACCTAACGCAGCCCCGGTGAACCCATCATCAGCCACACCCCGCATACCACCATCAGCGCGGAAACGGTCACCGGTAGCCACACGGGACCAACCCATGGCACCGGTATCGAAAACAGCACATCCAGAGTCTTCAGCGACTCGGGCCAGCGAATCAGCCACTTCAGGAACACGTAGTAGAAGATGTCCCACACGCCGAAAGCCAGCAGGAACACCCCCAGCATCTGCAACGCAGAGCCAGCGTGGCGAGCATGACGATGGTGGCTACCTCGCGCCCCATCTCGGTACGCAACATGCTCGGGGGCATCCTGTTCTCGAACTCGGGAATGCGGGTGAAGCGTATCGGGAGCGCGCCCAGCTTCACCGGGTAATACAGGGCACGCAGGTACACCACCACCGCTGCCTCCACATAGCCCATCGCGATGGCAAACAGCGTCACCAGCAATACCTGCTCAGCGTGGCGATGGCGTAGCAGGCGATGCCCTCCTCGCGCCCGATGAAGCCCATGCGCTCGCTGGTGGTGGCTTTGATGTTCACCCTGTCCACGTCCACCTGCAGCACCGAGGCGATGCGCTCGCGCATGGCGGGCACGTGGGGGCGCAGGCGGGGCGTCTCCGCCAGCACCGTCACGTCCACGTTCACCAGACCCCAGCCGCCTTCCCGAATCCTTGCCCACGCGAGGCGCAACAGCTCCGCACTGTCGGCATCGCGGTAGGCGGGGTCGGTATTGGGGAAGTGCGTGCCGATGTCGTCCATCCCCGCTGCGCCCAGCAGGGCATCGGTAATCGCGTGGAGTACCACATCGGCGTCGGAGTGGCCGGCTAATCCCCGTGGCGCAGGGATGTGTATCCCTCCCAGCATCAGCCGCCGCCCCTCCGCAAAGGGATGCACGTCGTAACCGAAACCGGTGCGTGTTTCGCCGCCCTCCAACAGAATCGCCTCCAGCCGTGCAAGGTCTTCGGGGTAGGTCAACTTGATGTTGCCCGGGTCGCCCGGCACCACGCTCACCGGATAAAATCGCTCCACCAGCATCGCGTCGTCGGTCGGTGCGCCCTCGCGGAAGTCGTAACGCTGGTATGCTTCGCGCAGGATGTCCACTGCGAAGCCCTGCGGCGTCTGCACCGCCATCAGCTGCCATGTCTCGCCGCCGGCGTGCCTTTCGCGGGGCAGGGTCTGCTGTACCACGCCTGCGGCGTTCACCCATTTGACGGTATCGGGCACGCGCAGGGCGGGGATGGCGGCACCGGTTTGGCGGGTGGCGTGCAGCACGCGCGAGATAAGCCCACTGGAGACCGCTGCCCGCGCCGCGTCGTGCACCAGCACCCACCGGTCCTGCGCGGGAACCGCCTCGAGCCCCAGATGCACCGACTCCCACCGCTCCCGCCCGCCGCGCACCACCGCCACCACTTTATCGAGCGGTTCCGTCTGCGCGCGCAGGCGGGGCAGCTCCTGCTCTCTGCCCACCAGCACGATGTGGTCTACCTCGGGATGCTCCTGGAAGGCGCGCACCGCCCACCCCCACACGGGCACGCCGCCCACCAGCGACCACAGCTTGCCCCCGGCGCGCCCGAACCGCTCGCCCCTGCCAGCCGCCAGTATCAGGGCGCAGGTGCCTTCCACGCACACCACTTCCTACCGCCGCCGACGCAGACGCGCTGCGCGCAGGTCTGTCCATTCGCTGGCTTCGCTCTCCGAAGTCTTCACGCTGGCGAAAATCATCTTGCCCGCCACCGTCTGCAGCACGCTGGTCACCAGCACGTCCACATCCTGGTCGATGTAGTCGCGCCCGCCTTCCACCACAATCATCGTGCCGTCGTCCATGTAGCCCACGCCCTGATTGGGCTGGTTGCCCTCCTTGATGATGCGCACCCGCATCTCCTCACCGGGCAGTACCACCGGCTTGAGGGCGTTCGCCAGCTCGTTCACGTTCAGCACCGGCACGCCCTCCAGCTCGGCGACCTTGTTCAGGTTGAAATCGTTGGTCACTATCACGCCGTTGATGCTCTTGGCGAGGCTCACCAGCCGCTTGTCCACCGGCTCGTTGGGGTCAGCCATGTCGTCGTAGGTGCGCACCTCCAGATGCCGCTCCTTCTGCATCTGGTTGAGGATGTCCAGCCCGCGCCTGCCCCGCGCCCGACGCAACGAGTCCGACGAGTCGGCGATATGCTGCAGCTCGTCGATGACGAAGCCCGGCACGTAGATGGGGCCCTCGATAAAGCCCGTGCGGCAGATGTCCGCAATCCGCCCGTCGATAATCACGTTGGTGTCCAGAATCTTGATTCTGGGCGTCTCTTCGTCCAAAGCACCTTCCGTTGTGGGAAGCACCACGCGCAGGTCTTTCATGCTCAACACCGCCACGGTGCTGAGATACACAAACGTGATGCCCACCACCAGCGTGAGCGGAATGCCGACAAGCCCGTATCGGCTGAACAACACGGCAAAGGGCACGGTCAACAGCACGCCAAACGTGCCCCCGACGGTCAGGGCGATTTTCTCGCGGGTGGACGCGCTCTCGATCTGCTTCTGCACGTTCAGCACGAAGCGGAATATCTCCGAGCTGAGGATGACGCCGATCAAGCCGCCCACCACCGTCAGCGCAACCCGCACGGTGAGCTGAAAGTTGCGGTCGTCCAGAATGTTGGGAGTGTCGGCTTGACCTGCGCCTGTGGGCAGCAGTCGCCTCAATGTCTCGATGAACCACGGCGTGGACTGATACCCCACCACCAGACCGAGGATGATGAGGAGCACGGTCAACGTCCAGCGAAAGGAACGCGCGGACATAGTAGTAATGCCTCCTTGAACGGTGATAATGAGTGCGTATTGTACCAGTTTATACCTTCGGGGGGCTTTTTCCTTGCAGTGTAGTTACTCCTCAACTTGCCACTGGCGCATAATCTGCTGTTCTACCCCCAATAGCTGCAGCACCCGCGCCACCACCGTATCCACCAGCTCCTCGACCGTGCGCGGACGGTGATAGAACGCGGGCGCGGCAGGCAGCACCACTGCACCCGCCTCCGTGAGCGCAGTGAGCGTGCGCAGGTGAACCAGATTGAACGGCGTCTCGCGCACCACCAGAATCAGCTTCCGCCTCTCCTTCAGGCAGACGTCCGCCGCGCGGGTGAGGAGGTCATCCGAAACGCCATGCGCGATGCGCCCTGCCGTGCCCATCGAGCAGGGGATAATCACCATGCCATCGTGCCGGAACGAGCCGCTGGCAGGCGGGGTGAAATAGTCTCTGGGGTTCAGGAACACGATGTTGGGGTAATCTTTACCCAGAAGGCTCTGAGCGCAAAGGTCGTGCGGATCGATGTCCAGACCCAGCTCCGTCCGCGCGACGGACAGCGCATGTTCCGAAGCGATGACCAGCAGCTGCTCGAAGTGCTGCGCCGCGTGATGCAGGAAGCGCACCGCGTACATCGCGCCACTGGCGCCTGTGATACCCACCACCAATTTCCCCGTCAAACCCTTCCCTCCTGACGACCCCCTGTGGGACGCAGAAACGCCTGCAACAGTGTGAACACGAATATTATACCTTCCGACCAGAGGCGGTTGCGATGGATGCCCGCCGCACTGCGTGACCCGCGATGGTAGCGACCCTTTGCGCCCAGGATGAGCTGCGTCGCCACAGGAGGCGGCGGCTATAATCCGCGACACGGCGAACAGCTGTTCCCGTCTGGTTCGCACTCAACGTATTGTCACTTTGATGTCAATAATAAGATTTCCATTAGTGTATTGCCTTTTGTTATGCTTTTTTAGACGATGTTTACGATACTTGCTGACACTAGATTTCCGCGAACCCCAATTGATCACGGTGCAAGCGTGAGGTTCGCGGGCATGGATGTAAGCCAGATTACTTGACAGATATGCTGAAAGCGTGTATAATAGCATGTAGAGTGGTGCGCCGCGCGGTTCCCAGCCCCTTCGGGGCCGGGAAATTCGACCGGAGTGTTGAATTTAGCGCGGTTGTACGACGTTGCACCCGTCCTTCGGGACGGGTGAGGATTGAAACAGCAAACGCAACAAGAGTCTTGCGCGACTTCCATGTTGCACCCGTCCTTCGGGACGGGTGAGGATTGAAACGTGTGGCAATCCCTCCGAAAGAGTTTCGCCCCGGGTTGCACCCGTCCTTCGGGACGGGTGAGGATTGAAACTACCAGTACCGGTGCTGAACAGCTGCCAGTAGCTGGTTGCACCCGTCCTTCGGGACGGGTGAGGATTGAAACTCCCAATGCAATCCCAGAGTTCTGCGTCTGCAACCGTTGCACCCGTCCTTCGGGACGGGTGAGGATTGAAACGGTATGCACCACACTGAATCCACTGTCTCGCACTTCCGTTGCACCCGTCCTTCGGGACGGGTGAGGATTGAAACCAAGATCCCCTGACGCTGCAGCTTCGCTATTCGAGTTGCACCCGTCCTTCGGGACGGGTGAGGATTGAAACACCTGGAGCTGGAACAGGGCAGCCGCTTATGGATTGTTGCACCCGTCCTTCGGGACGGGTGAGGATTGAAACCAGTGGGCTTGGCAGCAACGGCGTCTGCTGGAGCGGTTGCACCCGTCCTTCGGGACGGGTGAGGATTGAAACCTCCATAGACATCATCGAAGAATTGGACATTGACAGGTTGCACCCGTCCTTCGGGACGGGTGAGGATTGAAACAGTTGGGCGTACGGTACTTTGCTCTGGGCTACCAAGTTGCACCCGTCCTTCGGGACGGGTGAGGATTGAAACACAATTGTAAAGTTTACATACGCGAGCCATTTAGCAAGTTGCACCCGTCCTTCGGGACGGGTGAGGATTGAAACATTTAATGACGTTAATGAAGCAGGGTTTAGGTTACAGTTGCACCCGTCCTTCGGGACGGGTGAGGATTGAAACCGGCAAACAACTGGGCTGCGCGGTCGGCATACTCCGAGTTGCACCCGTCCTTCGGGACGGGTGAGGATTGAAACAAACAACGACATCTGTTTCATTGTTCTACCTCCATGGTTGCACCCGTCCTTCGGGACGGGTGAGGATTGAAACCAGAGCGGCTACGTCTATCTCAGGCCGCACCTGACCGTTGCACCCGTCCTTCGGGACGGGTGAGGATTGAAACAGGTCCTGGGTGTTCAGGAACGTCCGAAGTGATGGCGTTGCACCCGTCCTTCGGGACGGGTGAGGATTGAAACGACGCCACCACGTCCTCCACGCCATAAGCACTATAGGTTGCACCCGTCCTTCGGGACGGGTGAGGATTGAAACCTCCATCAGCGGCTCGAACGCCGCTGGGTGGATAGTTGCACCCGTCCTTCGGGACGGGTGAGGATTGAAACCATTTCGGACTCCGCCGCCTGCTGCTGGTCATGCAGCGTTGCACCCGTCCTTCGGGACGGGTGAGGGTGGAGACAGCTGTTTGTCTGGGGGACTGCTTGTGTGATGTGCCTCTGTCCGTCCTGACGCATTTCAGGAGTTACGCAGTGCCGATGAACACCCTGCCAGACATGCTTTTGCCGCGACGGGAAAAACAACGGTCTGTCCTGCACAGCGGCACAGAAGCATGTCTCATCAGTGCCCTGAGCGTCAGCGAAGGGTCTGTGCGGTTGGTTGGTCTCTTCAGGTCGACAGATACGGACCAGCAGGCGAACTAACCCGCCCACGCAAACGGACTGGGGCGTTCATGGCTATCGGAACACGTAGGTGGCATACCAGTCGATGACCCAGCGCAGAAACCGAATGAGCGCGGGCATCAGGAGAAGCACCAGAGGCCATACCACGAACACCTTCAGTATCGCCACCAGCGGTGGACCGCAGACAGCGCGCTCCAACGCCCGGTCGAGGGCATCTCCAAACGCACGGAGCGCACGCAGCAGGCGACTCTTCGGTTGCGGCGGCGGGGGCGGAGGGGGACCCAGGAGCCGCTCCTCCATCGCGCGGAAGAACGTACCCATGCCTTTGTACAGGGCGCGTGTGAAGATGCGGTTCACCGTAAAGACGCCGTTCAGCAAGGGGGTGAGCACCTTCTCATCCCACTCTTTCCAACGCAACTCGCGCTCATACCAGTCGGGGGTATCCAGTATCCACTCGTAAGACCCGTCCGGCTTCCTGCGCTTGCGCCACACCAGTTTGGGCTTGCCCTGCGCTGACATCGGTGCTCTGTTCCTCCTACGGTGGGTCTCGGGGGTCTACCTCCGCGTTGTTGGGGGAGGAAATCATCGGTACAATCAACAGTGTGCCGAGAAAACCGATGACCGGTCCAAAGAGTGCGCTGAGGATGAGAAACAGCACCGGCGCTGCCAGACATCCCAGACAGCACCCGTCCACGGGCCGGTCAGGCTGTGGGTGTTCCATCCTGATACACCTCCTGCATGACTATTATGCACTGATTTTTCAGGCGCAATCACTGCCAGAAATACATGGTTTTTGCAGGAGGGGTAGACCGCTTCGGCGTTTGCGATACAAAGCGACATCCCTTGACCGTCTGCGCGAAGCGAACCATCTCCTTCACGTTGCTGAGATGCTTCGCTAACGCTCTGTTAGTATAGACGTGGGAAAGAGAACATGATACACTCTTTCCACACACCGCCGAGG
>JAIMBJ010000055.1 GCA_023511455.1 Bacillota bacterium | reverse complement strand
TACGGCGGGGGCAACGTGCAGCTGGCGTATGAGTATGGCTACGGATTTGACGGCGGTCGTCGCTGGCGGAAGGACTATCTGAACGGGGTATGGACGCGGTATCCGTGCGGGGTGGCGTGCGGTGCTGGCGACTTGGTGGAGCAGCAGAAGCCGCTGGATGGTGGCAGATGGACGGTGAGTGCGCTGTATCTGCAGGGCATCTCGCTGGTGCGCCGAAACAACGAATGGCACCATTTTGACCCGTCAGGCACGGCGCAGGTGATTACGAACAGCAGTGCGCAGGTGGTGAGCAACAACCTGTATGACGTGTTCGGGGTGTTGCGCCATCCGCAGGGCAGTGCGCAGACGCCGTGGAGGTGGAGGACTACGAGACTATCGGCGGAGGGCTTTGTGATTTCGGGTGGTTTGGCGGCTCTACCGCGAACTGCGGTTTTCTCTTCAGGTTTTGCGTTCCCGCAGGTGGTTAAACCAGGAATTGGCATAGGCATCTCCATTGGTCCTGTTTTATGCATCCACCGGGCATATAGGGATGCCATGCGCGACAATTGCTTGGGCAACACTATCGTGACAGATGTCGGCGCAGTGCGTCATTGTTACATATGCTGCCGCATTGTACGCTGCACCTTGGGGCTTGGTCCGAATTTGGCGTATTGGCTGCAGGTGCTTTGGGAATTGAGCCAAGGTGAGGGATGGGGTTCGTTCGTGAATTGGGATACCCAGACCTGTGTGCTGGGTATTGGCATCGGATACCTGTTCTGGCAGTCGTGCTACACTGGCTGTATAGAGCCCTTCCGATACCGGCGAAGCAGTGTGAGACCCTTTGTTACGCCGGCGGTGGGTCCTGGGTTCTAAAGCGAGGAAATGGGGGAGCGTGCGATGGAGACGAACGTGCAGAAGCGTCGTCTGGTTGTAGCTATGCTTCTGGTGGCAGCCGGAAGACTTGCTGTCTGGTTGCTGATGACGGCAGTTACCGCCGTAGGATGCCTGTTGATTAGGTCGCCAACGGTCGACCTCCTTTTGCGAATACATGTGGGCATGACCCGGGCGGAAGTACTAGCTGCATTAGGGGAGCCGAAGGCGATTTATCCACCGGAAAGGTTCGACGATGCTTATAACGGGTGGTATCCGAAGCCGCGCGTTCGAGCGGATAGACCCGTGTGGGTATATGAGGTGTTTCATTCGATCCGTATCATTGTCTATTGAGACGATGCGGGAAGAGTGAAGTACTTTGACGTGGTGTACACCTGATTTGGACAACTGCCATAGGGCGATGCCTCACACCGCCTGCGCTTCCAGAGCGACCCGGAACTGCTGCTGATACAGGTTCGCGTAGATTCCTCCATAGGCGAGCAGCTGTTCGTGCGTGCCCACCTCTTTGATTTCGCCCCTCTCCATCACCACAATCTTGTTCGCCTTCACGATGGTGGAGAGCCGGTGCGCGATGACGAAGCTGGTGCGTCCCTGCATCAGTCTCTCTAACGCTTCCTGAATGAGCGCCTCGGTTTCGGAGTCGAGTGCGCTGGTGGCTTCGTCCAGAATCAGGATGCGCGGGTTACTCAGGATAGCGCGGGCGATGGCGACCCGCTGTTTCTCGCCCCCGGATAGTTTCACGCCCTCTTCGCCGATGCGGGTCTCGTAGCCGTTGGGCAATGCTTCGATGACGTGATGGATGTTGGCGGCGCGGGCGGCTTCATAGACCTCCTCGTCGGTGGCGTCGAGCCGTCCGTAGCGGATGTTCTCCATGATGGTGGTGTTAAACAGGATGGTCTCCTGAATGACCACGCCGATTTGGCGTCGCAGGCTCTTCAGCTGCACCTCGCGGATGTCGATGCCGTCGATGCGGATGGCGCCAGCGGTCACGTCATAGTTGCGCTGCAGCAGGTTTACCATCGTGGTCTTGCCCGAACCTGACTGCCCGACCAGTGCCACCATCTCACCGGGCTCTACGGTGAGTTGAATACCCTTCAGCACGGGCTGCCCCGGCTCGTATTCAAACCACACGTTGTCGAACTCCACCTTCCCGGTGATGGGGGGCATCTCGATAGCATCGGGTTTGTCCACGATGGCGGGTTTGGTGTCCAGCGTGTAGAAAATGCGCTCCAGCGCGGCGTTGGTGCGGGCGATCATATCGTTCATCTGAATCAGGCGCAGGATGGGACCATACATGTAGCCGCCAATGTAAGAGATGAAGGCGATGAGTGAGCCGGGGGACATCTGCCCCGAAATCACCAGCCGTCCGCCATACCACAGCATCAACGCCGTGCCCAGCGCGCCGATGACCTCCGCAATCACCCACAGCAGCGTGCCGATGACCCCCTGCCGCACATTCAGCACGAGCAGCTCGCGCGTTTGTCCGAGAAACTGCCGCACCTCGTAGCGTTCCTTTGCGTAGGACTTGACCACCGCCACCCCAGCCAGCTTCTCCTGCAGGTCACCGAGCATGACATCACGCTCGTGACGGATCTGGCGGCTGCCCTCTTTCAATTTGTTGACGAAGGCGAGGTAGTTCAGGATATAGATGGGGAACACCGACAGGGCAATCAGCGTCAGAAGCCAGCTCTTGTAGAAGGCAATACCCAGTACGGCGACGAGTGTTACCACATCCGAAATCATCGTAATGAAGCCGCCCGTGAGCAGCTGGTTAATCGTGGCAACATCGTTGATGACGTTGGACATCAGCTTGCCCGTCTGGTGTTTCTCGAAAAAGCCGATGGACAGCGACTGCATATGGCCGTATAACTTTCGGCGAATATCATACATAAATCGCTGCCCAAGATAGGTAATCGTGACGGCAAGCGCGTAGCCGACCAGTCCGGATGCGGCGGAAATACCCACGATGGCAAAGAAAACACCCCACAGCGGGAAGGGTTCCCGCTTAATCAGGTGGTCGGTGATGTACTGGATGATAAGGGGCATGGGCAATCCCAGCCCCGCGCTGAGGAAGGTCAGCACCGCTGCCAGAATCATGGTGCGCCGGTAAGGACGCAGCTCTTGTAGAAATCGGATGAGATTCTTCATGGCGGAATGAGGTCAGCGAGATTGTCACAACTCCTCTGCGGCTGCGAGCGGGAGAGCGAATTTTGCTGTACCTCCCCACTCTTCGACAGCCAAGCCGAAAGCACACAGTTTCCCGTTTGCACTCTTGCGACGGTTTCTGTCATCGGTTTACGACCCCTCTCCCTGAAGGAGAGTTACCTTATTGTACCACTATTCCGCGCTCGATACAATTCGTTCAGGAACCCGCTTCTTCCCTGTAGATACGGTATTTGTTATCCGAAAATGATAGTCGGACAGGGTGGTGGCAAGGGCAGGGAAGTGGTATAATACTCATGAAAGATGCTTCCTTCCCTGCGTCAAGATGCCGCAAGCGAGTCCCACTTTTGCTATGTGAATTATCCGGTAGTTTTCGGGAATAATCCTGATGAACCGCTAAGGCATTACCGCATTTTGCGCAAGGGAGGAACGACCTTGAAGAGGTACATATCGCGTGAGAGCTGGATCATCGCTGCCATTTGCGTGGCGGATCTGGTCTCGACGTTAATATTTGTGCACTATCACGGAGCCAGGGAAGGCAATCCCCTGATGGATTTCTACCTGCAGAAAGGCGTCTTGCCCTTCATTCTGGCGAAGTGTACGATGTTCCTGCTGCCCATCGCGATTATCGAGTGGGCACGCCGTCACAATCCTGATTTCGTAAGACGGATAGCGAGGTTTGCCATCTTTGCATATATCGGACTTTACTTGGTGGTCGTGGCAAAGGAGAACATCCTGCGCCCTGCGCCACCTCAACCGGTTCCTCCGGCGGTGTGGAGTTTCTACGGTCCGGAATACATGTATCGTATGAATGGCGCCGCGCCGCCAGCGTTCGCGCCGAAGGGTTCGCGCCTGGTGGACGCAGAGGGGATGTGGCGTTAGCTCGATGACAGAGGCTGATAAAGAGCACAATGTATAGCACCGCCTCCGCGAACACGGAGGCGGTGCGCGCTTATTCCACCTCGAACTGCGAAATCTCTACCACCGTATCTCCCGTACTTCCCGACCATTTCCGCGCACAGAGCACGACTCCCCCCGCAGCCAGAGGGTTTTCATCCACGTACTGGATGAGCGGCTTGCCGTCCTGCCGTATCTCGATATTACTCCCGCGTACCCGAATGAGCAGGTCGTGCCATTCCAAATCGGGTGTGAAGGGGGCTGCAATCAGATTTTGGCGGTCGCCATCGTATGTTCTGCCGATGGGCACCCTGTGCAGCTGGGCGTCTCGACCGGTCAATAGCAAAGCATAACATGCCTGTTCGCCGTGGCGAAATCCCACCCAGAAGCCGTCGCGCCAGTCAGAACCTCGCGAGATGAGGCGATAGCGTATCTTCACCGTGTAGTCTTTCCACGTACTATCACCTGTGCGCGCTCCGCGTGGTAGCCAGCCATCCTCGATACAGTTCCTGCCCTCGTACACCCCGTCCCGTGTCTTCCATATACCGGAGCTTACCGAAAAAGTGGGTGAGCCATCGCTGCCGGGGCGATAAAGGGAGAAGTCCACCCTTTTGGGGGAACCGCCGAACAGGATGACCCCGAAACGTTCCGGGCGGTGAAAGGTATCCGTCGGGGACCACGCCTGAAACTCCGCGGTGGCGTCGGTGCTGTCTTTCGGGCGTTCGATGCGGTAGAACTGCGCACGCCATGCGTCTCCCACGTATACCTGTTCGTCTTCAGTAAGCACCTCCGTCAGCGGTATTGCCAGTTCCGCTGTCCATCCGGTATCGCGGTCGTTGCGGTCGTTCACTGTACCATTGATGGATGTTGCCCAGCGTAGCCCCCTTGCATTCCACCGGGCGTTTTGCTCCACGTCGCCCGGATTGCCGTCTTTTGCCTCGGGGGTGTTCAGGTCGATCAATGCACCCAGCGGGTTCAGGTCTATCTCTTTGTAGTTCTGCCCCTTGCCCGACGGGTCCAGATACGCCTCCACCGCCTCACCTTCCCAAACGTAAGCATCCCGCTGCGTGTACACGGACCATATGTCCGGGTCTTCACACTCGAACCCCACATAGAGAAACTGTTTATCCCACAGCAATCGAGCAGTGGTGCGTACAGTGGGCGTAAGCGCGATAAGCGCAGGGGCGTTGGCAGGGTTGAATCGCCATTGGAGTTCCACCTGTGCCGCGTTCTGCCACGCCGCATCGTCCAGCTTACCGTCGATAATCGGAGGGGCAGATGCCAGCGGGACCACCATCTGCTTTGGAGGGGGTGGCGTAATGGTGGCAAGGTAGCTCAGCACATCAGAAAGGATGTTGACCGCCCATTCGGGGTCGGCTATCAGGCGATGCCAGATGTAGAGGATTCTGGCTCCGCGAAATTCACCGCCTTTGAACTCCACCAGCGCGATGCCCTCGCCATACTCTTTGCCCGTGCTGTCCTTGAGGGTAAGAACAGGCGTATACTGTGCTTCCTGTTCGTTCCAGATGTTGACCATCGGTCGCCAGCGCAGGTCGCCGTCGGTGGGAAAGGGAATCTCTTCCGGCAGGCTGGTTACAATCTGCTGTTTCGGATTGCGCACGAAGCGCAAAGAGACACCCTGCGGCGGTTGCTCCCAGCCGCGTACCTCCTTGCCCTGTATCATGTCCTCGCGCCCTTCCGCGCCGCTGCCGCTGATGGGCATCCCGATTTTGGGAGCAAAAACCACCGGCGTGCCCCGTTCGTTATAGTAAAACGGGAAGGGCTGGGTGGGCGAGACCAGCAGGGTGCCACCGTTCCGCAGGTAGTTGAGCATTGCACGATCGCCGTCCTGCGGTTCGCGCACGGTCTGATAGTACATCTCGCCAGCCAGGTAGAGGGCTAGCGGGAAGCGTGCCGGGTTGAAGACACTGGGTGTCACGAGCTCAAAAATGGAGAGCGGACGCAACAGGTCCAGCGCGCCGGTGCGATTGATCGCCCGATACAAAGGATGACCCTGTGGCGACGCGCCCGGAGCAGGTAGTACAGCGACGCTACCCAGCGGCTTCAGTTTGTCCACGACCTGTTGCCACCGCCTGAGTATCTGCTGTTGCTGGCGGTATTGTTCGCGTTGCTGCTGCAACGACGCCAGCGTGGGGCGCAGCTGCTCTTCGGGAAGGTTGCTGAGGGTGAGCGCAAACAGGGAACCGTTTTGTGGGGTAACCATCCGCAGCTCCCCCTTGAGAGGCTGCGCCACCATCCACAGTCGCCACTGCAACACGGGGGGCCAGCCCTGGATCGCTGGAACGCCGCTCTCCAGAGACACCGTTTCGGAGGTTCCGTCGGCATAGGTTAGCCGGAGCTGCGATTGCGGCTCGCCGGAGATGAGGGCGAAGAGCATGGTGGCTTTGTGGGCGAGACGCACCGGCTGCCGGACAGCGGCTTTGCCCGCGTTGAGAGCAGGCTCCAGCAGCTCAAAGGGCACGCCCCACAGCGTGCGCGTGCCACCGAAAAAGCCCGCCATACTGCGGTTGTCATCCCAGTTCAGGTTGAGGACCACATCTGCCTGATCGAGCAGCGCAATCGGCTCGAAGCCGGGCGTCTGCACGTTTTCCTGTGCCACGCGCGGCTTGATAATGTTTAAGTTTACCGCAGGATTCTGGTCAGAAACCTCGCCGACCTGAATCTGGTCTCCCTCCCTGACGCCGCGTACCAGCAGAGTGTCGTCGCGTCCGGCGAACCGTTCTACTGCGGCCTCTGCGCCGTTGATGAAGACCTTTTTGTCGCGCAAGCTGATGAGAGGAAAGGTCAGCACCACGTCGTATCGCCCATCGGCATCAGCCGTGGGAGGCTTGCCCTTGAGGCGCAGAACGAAGTTGCCGTTTTTCGCAGGGCGATACTCGGCGATGTCGGTGTGTGTGCCCTGAATGTTGAAAGCCATCGCCGCTTTCTCACCGCACACCACCCGAACCTGCGTGCCGGCAATGGGGTAGATGAGCTTTTCGAGACCGCCCCACAAACCGCCATAGGTGCTGCGTGTGCCGGGCGGCTGCTCGGCGCCGTCGTAGAGCCCATAGCGTTCGGCAAAGGCGTTGCCGTAGTCGGCGACCGAAGGGTACATCTCGTCGCGGAAGAGGAGAGGAAACCGCTCGATCATGCCGCGCAGGTAATGCCCCAGCACGGGGTCTCCGGTATGCACGTAAGTCAAGAGCACGCCGACCGCCGTTTCCCAGATTTCATTGGCGCAGGCGGCGCCCAGCCAGGGCAGCCCTGAATTGGGCTCCATGAAAAAGGAGGCGTCGATATCGTCTTCCGGGTTGTTGTCCGAAGCGAAGATGGGCAGACAGCGGTAGACGAGGCTGTGCGCAAGCTTCAAGGCAAGGTTTGCCAGCGGCTGGCGCTGCGGGTCGTCGCGGAAGGTGAAATGATACTTCAGCAGGAAGCTGGCGATGGGCGCGGCGTCCCAGGCAAACATCGCAGCGGGTACGTCAGGATAGCAGTTGCGGGTATACAGGATATACTTGCTCCACCGCACCACGCCATCGATGATGGGTAGCCACTCCGCGAGACGCTCGTTGCGATAGGCATCCAGAAAGGCAAGTGCGATGAGCCAGTTGTTCACGTTATGCAGGGTGGGCACGTTTTTGCCGAACTGCGGTCGCCAGTCGCCTTCCAGCGGTTTGCGCCATGCCACGCATTCTTCACCGTTCACCGTAAAGCGTTGAGCCAGTTTCGCCAGTTGCGCGAGGTCTTCCCGCAGCCCTGCAATCGCTTGCTGGTTCTTCTGCGCGTACACGTAGTCAATAGGGCTATCCCAGTTCACCCCATAGCTCTCCAGATTGCCGTCCAGCGAGAAGGGGTCGTTTTGAGTGCGGTACAGCAGCCGACCGAGCGCTGGCGTGGGGAAGCGTTCCAGCCGGTAATCTCTTGGCAGCCATAGCAGGTCGTTCATGGTGGGGGCAGAGGTAAGTCGCTGGCGGTACGTGCTCCACATATACTCGTTCACAAAACGGTTAGGGTCGTCCTCATACCATAGGGAGGTATGGTATAGAATACGAAAGCGGGAGGCGAACAGGTCACCGTCTTGCGGGTAGCGAAGCTGATTATAGGGCTTGCCATAGGGCAGGGTGAGGCAGAAGAACTGCTTCGCCTGCGTCGACTGCCAGCAGTAAGTGCTGCCCAGATTGCGCTCGCTGTGGTCGCTGAGGCGGGCATCGAAGAACTCATAGGCGATGTATTTGCCTTCATCCGGCTTCCACAAGCCCACAACGGGCATCGGATATGCGCCAATGGCGGGGGCGTACATCCAGTCGGGCGACCAGGCAGAGACAATCGTGGCGCTGGATGTGCCGAACGCGCCGTGCATCACGTGATCGTCAATGATCGGTGTGGGGATCACCCAGCCGCGCTGGTGGAAGATGGGCGCGCCGGGCATCGAGCAGGCGAACAGGTGAAGAGGCTGTTTGCCGTGCGTGGCTTCCCACACAACCGCCGAGAAGCGTTTGACAGGGATGCGGAACGCGACCTGTGGATACGGATTGCCCTGTGTGAAAGATACGCTGACCACCGCATCGTCACCGATTTCCCAGGAGCCGTCGGTACGGAAGCCGGAGAAGAGCAGCTGGTTCTCGCGAGTCAACACGCGGGTGGCATACAACGCGCCGTGTGCATGGAACAGCACGTCCGCCAGCATCCGCTCGCCTTCCTGCAAACGAAAGCCGATGGTGCGGTTGCCCTCCTGCAGGGGGATACAACGCAACGCGCCACTGGATATCGGCATCTGCGCACGTGGTGCGATGGTAGTTAACAGCAACAGTATCATCGCAAAACCGATGCTAACAGCAACTCTCTGCATGGAATCTACCTCCTCAACGCAACCTTGCGAAGCGCTTGGCGAAGCGGCTGGTGACAGCGTACAGTGCTGACTTCTCTCACAAGGATGCGGAATCCTACCAGACGCAGGTGTTCTCCACTGAGAAGCAAAACGAATAGCACTGGACGGTTTTTGTCCAGTTTGCTATGATACTACTAACAAAGAGAGGAGGGATAGGATGGGACAGGCGGCTGCAGAGCAGATAGAAATCGTTTCGGAAGAGCGGGGCGCCAAACGGGTGGTATTGTCAATGAATGGTGAACAAGCCAGTGAGTGCTGGATTATCCCCTTCTACATCCGCGTCGGCGCTGCAGTGCTGCGCATGGACGGTATCGGCGGAGTGGCGACCAAACCGGAACACCGCATGAAGGGCTATGCGCGACGGGTGATGCAGGCGGCGGTGGAACACATGTCACAGGGTGACGCCTGCATCACCATGCTGTACGGCATTCCTGATTTCTACCATCGCTTTGGCTACGTCACGGCGGGACCGGAATATCTGGTCTTTCTCTGGAACCTGCAAAAGGACATTCCCCTGCCGGTGGGGTGGAGTTATCGCGAATTCACCCCGCAAGACCTGCCCACCGTACAAAGGATTTACGAGCACCAAACCGCGCAGGCAACCGGCACAGCAGTGCGCTCGCCCGATGGGCGCGTATGGCAGCAGCTGCTGAAGGTGCCGGGTAGCTACCCCAATGACGAGTGCTGGGTGGCGGTTGACCCGCAGGGTGCAGTCAAGGGCTACGCGTGGCGGGCACGATGGTGCTGGTCGGTGCGGGACATTCTGGAGCGCGAATACGACAGCAGTCTGGTTTTCGGGGAGGTGCTTGCGGAGTGTCCCGCTGCGGCAGACACTCTGCTGGTACTGTGCCGTCGCCGGGCGCAGGAGGAGGACAAGCGGGAGGCTTTGCTGGCAGTACCGCCGGATAGCGTGGTGGCACGTGCGGCTCGGTATCAGGATGCGCGCTTCGAGCAGGTGCATCAGGCAAACGGAGGGTCGATGGTGCGGGTTCTGGATGTACAACGGCTGGCGCGTTCGATGGAACCTGAGTGGTCGCGACTGGTTCAGCCCGCGAACTGGACGGGGCGGATATGGCTAACCCTCCGCACCGAGCTGGGAGCGGCGACGTTGCGGATTGCGCCGGGCGAGGTGCGCGTGACCGATGAGGCCGGCGAGCCGCACGCGGTGATAGACCTGCCGCAGGGCACGCTGGCAAGGCTCGTGTGCGGATTGGCACCTGCGGAGGACCTTTGCGCCCGCCTGCCCACACCACAGCCAGATAATGTCAATCAGCTGCTACGGGTGCTGTTCCCGATGCGTTTTCAGCACATGTATCTGCCAGACAGGTACTAAATGGGCAAGAAAGACGCAAAACACGTCCCCTTTTGAGGTGTTGGTTCGATAGAATCAATGAACAACATTTCAGGGAGGTGTGTGACGATGCGAGAACACGTGTTCGCGTTTCTGGTGGCGCTGGTGGTGTGGATGGCAATTAGCCTTGTAAACGCTACCGTTGCGGTACGAGAGGCACGCGCTCAGACCGGAGGGGTTTCTCTGAGGTGTGAGCATGTGTTTGTCCCTGAGGGGAATGCTGAGAAGCGATGTCTTCCTCCCAGCTGCGGTGGCAACTGCCGCGGGCGCGGGGTGTTGCAGGGGCAGTGTATCAATGCTCCCGCCCCACCGAACACGATATGCGTGGAGTTCACGAATTTGTATAGCCCGGTTTACTATATATACGGTAGCGGATGCGTGTACTACCAAGGTATGTGCTTCTGCACGGATGAATGGCAACTCGGGGAACAGACGGGCGAAACCAGAATTGTGCCCGACTGCCGACAGGCAGATGGCGGCTCAGGAGGTGATTCCTAAAATGTGGAAGGGTTTCGCATTGGCTGCAGTGCTTGTATTCGCTTTGAGCCACGTTGTTGCACAGCAGTCAGAAACACTGAAAGAGATACAAAAGCGATTGCTTGCACGCGAAGCGGCTCTACAAGCGTTGTGGACGGATTGGGAAGTGTCGGAAGGCAGCAGAAGACGGACGATTACCGTAACACCATTTGACAAGGCGTACTGGCTCAGGATTGGTCCTCAGGCGGATACGCCGGAGCAGGAAGCGGTACTGCTCTCAGAACAACCGTTTGCCTACATTTGGCGGTTTTCGTCGGGGGGGCCGAATATCGTGCAAAACCTGACCTGGGTACATGGTTCTAAACTCCTGCCTATGGTGTGGGGGGTCAACCTTCTCCGCTATTACGGCAGCAATGCGAAGGACGTGAAGGTGGAAACCGCAGGTCAATACGTGCGAATATCCGGGCAACTAGGTGAACACTTCCCTCGTCCGGTTCTCAGCCTGCCAGTGCAAGCGACTTTGGTGCTATTGCTTGACCCGACACGCGACTATGCGCCTGCGGAGGCCCATTTGTACTTCAACACACCTGACCAAGTGCTGGAGAGTGCGAAGGTTTTGGAATGGGTTGCACATCAAGGCACTTGGCTTCCAGCGCTGGTAGATTTTGATTTTACTCGCAGGGGGAAGGGGGTCATGCGTGTTCGTCTCGCCTCTGCTCGGCAATATACAGGCACCTCTCCAAAATGGTTTTCCATTCCTATGCCAGTCAGCGATTGGCGTTTGGGGATAACCGAGCACGAGGTGGTAACTTATGAATTCGAAGGGCAGCTGCCTTCTCCGGAGGAGCTATCTCGCCTGCGCAAGCAACAAAAGGGAGAGAACGCCTCGCCTGCTCGGTCTAAAACTAATGAGCAAGGGGCGAGCAACCTCATATTACCTTTCTTACTTATCACCACAGGCGCGTTTTGGTACTGGCGGGTGAGGCAGGGAGAACGAAAAACCTGACGAGAGGTGTGCTGCACTGCGGAAAGGAGAGACTGGGTGCAGGAGCCGAATGTGAAGCAGTTTCGACAGCAGGCAGAGGAGTACTTTCGCAAACGCTGCGCTCCCCAGGAGGTAGACGACCTCGTGCAGGATACGTTGTATCGCCTGCTGGTGGCAGAGGCGAAGGGACTAAAGTTGACCCCTGAACTGGTGAGCCATCTCTGCCATGCGGTGTGGGTGGATTATCTACGCCAGCAGATGCGACGCGCGGAGAGGGAAGGCGCACTGGAAGAAGGGGACCGTTGCCTCTCTTGGGAGGCGCAAGTGATAGTGTCCATCGATTTAAGCCAGTGTCTGGGCAGGTTGACCGCTTCCGAGCGGCAGCTGGTGCAGTGGCACTGGGTGGAGGGCGAGACCTGCGCCGTGATTGGCGGGCGGCTGGGCATCGGTGAAGAGGCGGTGAAGAAACGGTTGCAACGGGTGAAGCAGAAGCTGCGCGCGCTGTTAGCCGACTACGGGGGGGGGTACGTAGATGCGACCTCGTCGGTGGATACCTCTGGTGCTGATATGGGTGGGAATACTTCTTCTGGTACAGGGTAGCGTATCGCAGTGGTCAGGAGGCACTGGGGTGCTGGTGCTGGGGCAGCGCCGGGATTTGGGGGTTCTCAAAGCAGGGCAGCGGGTGCAGGTCGGGGTGACGGTGTTGAACCTGTCGGGTGTGCCGTTAGAGATAGAGGCGTTGCCGGGTTGCGGTTGCACCCTGCTGAGCGAAGTGCGCAGCGGGACAGGCGTTTTGGGTTGGAAGCGGTTGAGCATCGCGGTGGACACGTCGGGTGTGCGTGCAGGCAGTTACGGTCGGCTGGTTTGGTTGCGCCTGCGTCGTGGGCAACGGGTGTGGGACGAGGATGTGCTGTTGCGGTTCAGTGTGGCGAAAGAAGGAAACACGAAATGATGTGTCCCCTTCTGGGATGTTGGTTCGATAGAGTCAATGAGTAACCTTTAAGGGAGGTGTGTGACGATGCGACAGCATGTGTTCGCGTTTCTGGTAGCACTGGCGGTGTGGTGCAGCCTGAACTTGGTAGGAATATCTCCGGCACAGCAGCTCAGCGATGAAATTTGTATCCGACCTGCGGCTTCAACACCAGCTCCCAGTGCCCGAACCATCGTGACGGACGACGCTCGGTGTGTGCAATCAACCGAGTGCGAGGCCTGGTATTTGTTTAGCTGTAGTGGTCACCTGCCGGATTGCAACGGTGGGTGCTGGATAATAGGTCCCTTCACCTGTTCGGCGTGTGTGGCTGCAGTTGGTGAAACCTGTGTTCAGGATCAGGTAGTAGTACCGGCACCGTTGAGGCGATATCCGTGCGCGTCCAATAACGGATACGATTGTAACACGTGCGACCGAAGAAGCTGGACGTATTGGGGCACTGTTAATGTGACCACCTTCCGTTGTCGTTAGACAAAGGGGGCATGCTACAATGGGTAGACACTGGGCTCTGTTAGCCGGATTGCTCTTGTTCCTCACTCGGACGGGCGCTGCCGACCCGGTAAAGCAGCTGTGCCAGCAACGCGATGCTTGGTGTGCCCGCAAGACATTTGTATGGCAGGCTACAGCCGACAACTCGTTACAAATCAGTAAACAGGAGCGCGCAATGCTGGAAACGCGGGCGATGTCCGGAGGTATACAGATAGCATCCCGAACATGGGTTCACGGACGACTCACCATTATGCGCCAGCCGGGGTTGACCTATGTTGAAAGCGTTCAAGATCTCTGCAGTCACCCCTGGCTCAATGGGCGATTCGGATACTGGTTGGGAAGAGAATTTGCTGTCATTGCCCCAGCGAACACACCCAACGTTTACTCACCGCCGAGCGCGCTCGTGCTGCCTGTTCCCGGAGACGCGCTCTATTGGGATATTGACCAGGCTTTTGGTGATGCATTTGCTCCAGGAATGCACCCTGCATTTCTTGCCGGCACAGACCCCCTCCGCACATTCTCGCCGTTCAGGGTGTTTAAGTGGCGCAGCGCAGCGTGGGTCCCGGCTGGAACAATGGGAGCGTTGGCGGTATACCGGTTGTCCGGAGTTCATACCTTGCACGCAGAAATCGCCCTGGACGGAACAAGGCAGTATGCCCCAGTTTACTTTCGGGCGCAGGAGCAAGCCTATCGGACAGAATACCGGGTTCAGGAATGGAAGCGGTATGATGGTTGGTGGATGCCAGCCCGGATAGTGTGTCAGACGGGCGACGGCTCAACGACATCAACCGTTGTTTACGTTCTCACGCAGATTCGGGACAGTCCCGCAGATATGCATATTATCCTGCCTTCCGGTACACCGGTCAAAGATTTGCGCCATATCCCTCCAGAGACCATTGCCGCAACCGGTTTATTGTTCATACAGCAGCCAGCCTACACATATTCATGGGCAGGTTCCTTGCCGCAGAAGGAAGCCGTGCCGGCTGTTGGCACCAAAAGCGGTCCGGCTTTCATCATTCTGGATGCTCTGGATCAGCCCACACAAGCGCAGACGAGTTTATCTGTGTGGTGGCTTGTTGTTCCTCTCCTGCTCATCGCCGTCGGTGCGTTTTGGTACTGGCGGGTGAGGCAGGGAGAACGAAAAACCTGACGAGAGGTGTGCTGCAGCTGCGGAAAGGAGAGACTGGGTGCAGGAGCCGCATGTGAAGCAGTTTCGACAGCAGGCTGAGCAGTACTTCCGCAAGCGTGTTGCACCGCAGGAGGTAGACGACCTCGTGCAGGATATGCTGTATCGCCTGCTGGTGGCAGAGGCGAGGAACCTGAAGATAACCGCGCAACTGGTGAGCCATCTCTGCCATGCGGTGTGGGTGGACTACCTGCGCCAGCAGATGCGGCGTGCGGAGAGGGAATGTGCACTGGGCGAGGATTGCGGGTGCCTTTCGTGGGAGGCGCAGGTGATACTGTCCGTCGACGCAGGTAAATGTCTTGAGGGATTAACCGCTTCCGAGCGGCAGCTGGTGCAGTGGCACTGGGTGGAGGGCGAGACCTGCGCGGTGATTGGCGAGCGGCTGGGCATCGGTGAAGAGGCGGTGAAGAAACGGTTGCAGCGGGTGAAGCAGAAGCTGTGCGCGCGGTTAGCCGACTACGGGGGGGGGTACGTAGATGCGACCTCGTCGGTGGATACCTCTGGTGCTGATATGGACAGGAGTACTTCTTCTGGCACAGGGTAGCGTGTCGCAGTGGTCAGGAGGCACTGGGGTGCTGGTGCTGGGGCAACGTCGCGATTTGGGGGTTTTGGCGGCGGGTCAGCAGGTGCAGGTGGGGGTGACGGTGTTGAACCTGTCGGGTGTGCCGTTAGAGATAGAGGCGATGCCGAGTTGTGGTTGCACAGTGCTGAGCGAGGTGCGCAGTGGGATAGGCGTTTTGGGCTGGAAGCGTTTGGGTATTGCAGTGGACACGTCGGGTATGGGTGCAGGCAGTTACGGTCGGCTGGTTCGTTTGCGCCTGCGTCGTGGGCAACGGGTGTGGGACGAGGATGTGCTGTTGCGGTTCAGTGTGGCGAAAGAAGGAAACAC
>JAIMBJ010000054.1 GCA_023511455.1 Bacillota bacterium | reverse complement strand
AAGGTATTTCCGGGGATTAAGACGATGTGACATTTCAAATTGGGAATAAAATAGGACATTTCAAATTGGAAACCACACACGGGCGAAAAAGACTTGACAGAAAAAGGAGGTTTCCTGTAAACTATAATCAATCTTCCTTGATAGATGGGATGTAAGTGCGATAACAAACAATTCATTTCATGAGGTGAAGGAGGCACCGACATGAACCGACGTGCGTTTACGCTGATTGAGCTGCTGGTTGTTATCGCGATTATTGCGATATTGGCAGCTATCCTGTTCCCCGTCTTCTCGCAGGCGCGCGAAAAAGCGCGGCAGAGCAGTTGTCTGTCCAACCTGAAGAACATGAACACGGCGTTGCTCATGTACACGCAGGACTACGACGAGACGTTCCCGCTCACCGCGCCAGACAACGTGCGTGCGTTTTTCACGACACCGTGGGACCGTACGCCCGCTTCACCGTTGGGCTACGCCCGCAGACAGGGGTTCTGGTCTAACTCCATCGCGCCTTACATTAAGAACTGGCAGGTCTACACCTGTCCTTCCGCCCAGGAGCGCAACATCTTCAACATCGATCCAGCCACCAACCCGATGCGCTTCACGGCAGCATTCACGCTGAACGGCTACCTGCAGGCGTGGCCATTGCCGGTACCCCATCGCCCGCCAAGCTGATCACCTTCTGGGAGGGGTTGGGCAAGCAGACCATCCCGGGCTTCGCTACCGTCAGTCCCCTGCCGCATACCAAGGCGGGCTTTCCGCCACCCAGCGGCGCGTTGTACCGATATAGCGAAACCGGCGACGAATGCACCACGCAAATCTGGTGGACGACGGTTTTCGAAGCCACTCACCGCGTGCACGCCGAAGGTAGCAACTATGCCTACGCCGATGGGCACGTCAAGTGGATACGTAACCCCAGCGAAAACTCGCCCTGGGCAGCAGTGGACGCCAACGGCATTCCCACCAGTTTGTGGGTGCCTGATTTCTGCTTCACGACAGGCTGCTGTCCCGCCTTGTGGCACAGACCGACCATCGAATAAGCGAGGTGAGGGATGAAAAAGTCTAAACTCATCCTGCTGGCTGTTGCTGCAGTAGCCGTCATGCTGGCTAGCTGTCAGAAGCGGGAGGCGGAGGTAGCCGAGAAGGCTCCACCGGGAGCAGCGTCTACATCGCCGGGTGCTTCCGCGCCTGCGGGCGGCACGCCTGCTGCTACACAACCGCAGGGAGAATAAACCTCTGCCGTTTTTGCCCCGGCGACCGCAGGTTGCCGGGGCAGAAATGACACCCTAAGACATGCGCCCACGCTGCAATCATGGGCTACGGTAGAATCTCGCTTTATCGCCCAGCAGAGTGTTCCTACCGGATACCAGCCGCGCGAAGCGCACGGGAGGCGTTCGCCAGCTCGCGCAGTGCTTCGCTGCGCAGGAGCATCCCCTCTTCTTGATAGCGTGTCTCTTTGGTCTCGGCGAAGGAGAGCAGGCTACCCAGCGACTGTTGCAACAAACTGACTGCGAGCTGGAACCGGTGGTGCGCATCCAGCACGCGCGGAACAGGCTTGAGCGACTGGGCGAACCTCTGCAGGTCGTTGCACTGCGCTTCCAGCCCTTTAAGCGTTTTGAACAGGGTTTCCAGCGTTACGCCTCCGCTGCTGTAAGAAGCTATCGCTTCCTGAATGCGCTGTGCGAGCTGAGTGATACCTGTCTCCACACCGTCTGCCAGGGTGACGTACACTTCGCCCCGTCGCGTTTCGTCCTCTTCGGGAAGGAGGCCATACAGGTTGCCCACCACCTCCTGCGCCCGTGCAAATTGAGCACGAGCGAGATACAGCTTCGCCAGACGCATCAACGGCTCGGTATTCGTGGGCGACTTCTGTGCAGCCTGTACGTAGCATTCCTCCGCCTCGGTGACGCGGGCGCGGTTCCACAAGAGGTCGCCCAGATGCAGCCAGGCGGCGACGTTCTGCGGGTCGCGCTCCAGCATGCGGCGGTACATCGTTTCCGCCTCGTCCAGACGGTTCGCGCTCATATAGGCATCCGCCAGTGCCAGTAGCAAGGGCGTGCTGTCCGACACTATCTGCACAGCGCGCATCCCCTCTGCGAGTGCCGCATCCTCCATCCGCCTTTGCAGATACGCTTCTATCAGGCGTCGGCGTGGCTCGGGGTCTGTGGGCTTTGCGTCCGCCGCTTTACGGTAGGACTCGATTGCATTGGCAAGGTCGCCTGCCCGGGCGTACTTCTGCCCTTCCTCTAAAAACTGCTTCATGAGCGTGCTGGCATCCGTTGCGGCGGTTGTACCCCGCTGGGCGGATTGTGCCTCTTTTTGCGTGATGTCTACACGCGCCAGCGTTGCCAGAGGTTCGGCGATCAATCGGGCGACCAGATTGCTGGCAGCGGTGCGGGCAGTGCTCACGGGGTCGACGGTCATCCCGCCCCCAGCCAGCGCGCGTTGCACCGGTTGGCTTTCCAGCTGCACCTGCCAGGCTCGCCCACCTCCCACCGGCATCCACACCGCAGAGACCATGATCACCGAATTGGTCGGCAGATTCTGCAACAGGCTGGGGTCTATCTTTTTTTTGCCTTTGGGCATTACCGGCGGTTTATTCGACCATGCCGCACGCACCGTCAGCGCGAACTCTCCGCCAAGAGCCTGCACCACCCGCCGTTTCTGTTCGTCGGAAAGCTGGGAGCCAACGTCCGATGCTTTCAAGCTCCCTTCCTGCAGGAGCCGCCGGATGTACGGAGCAGAAGGGTCGTAAATCAGCACATCCACCCGCCGGGTTTCTTCCAGCAGTTGCGCCAGCGGTGTGGCGATGCCCACGTTCGGGTCGGGCTGGTCCTTTTTTGCCTCCACCTTCTCGGGGAAGACCACCACCAGCGGTCGACGCGCCGGTAGCTGGGCGAAGGCACTGATGGATAGAAGTACCAGCACCACAACCAGCAAACAGGTTTTGCCTGAGCGTCTGCTCATCCGCATCCTTACCCTCCACATGCCGCCAGTCCCTGTTTTGCCGCCTCCAGACCTCTTCGAGCGCGTTCCACATTCTGGTTCGCGGCGATTTGCCGTTCGTACTCGGCAATAGCCTGCTGATAGGCGTTGCGGGCGGAATCCAGCTCGCCCAGCCGCTGATAGCACAATCCGATTTGCTGATAGACAAAACCTTTATCGGTGGCGCCCTGCAGGGCTTTCTGATACAGCGGGATCGCCTCGCGATACCTGCCCGCCAGCTGGTGTTGTTGCGCAACGCGCATCAGGTCTTCCGACTCCATCGACGGAGGTGGTGGTGCTACCACCCCACTGTTTCCCCCTGTGCCGGGGCGCACGGTAATCTCCATCACCGGCTGGCGTTCTGGCGTTTGCCCACCCGCGCCGGGCTGTAGAGGCACGTCCGGCATCACGACCGAGCCTCCGGTAGAAGGCTCCTGGCTACCTGTGCTGCCCTGCGACCGATTGCTGGACGAAGGCGTTGTGGCGGGTTGAGAAGGAACGACCGTGATGGGTGGAAGCGGTGGCAACGGTGTTCGCTCCCCACGTGTGTCCGACCCCGCCCGCTCTGCGGAACGCTGCGTGGGAGGCGCAACAGGCAGGTTGTCCGTGCTCATCGTGGGCATCTGCGGTACTGAAGGCTGTGGATAGCTGGGCGCAGCAGGCGCGTACCAGTTGTAGGGAGGCGCCGTAGACGGTGCGGGCTGGGTGACTGCCGGCGTCTGGGTGGGAGACGGCGAGGTTTTCGGACGCGCCTGATAGTTCATCGCCGCCAGTCCCAAAACGAACAGCCCGACGGCGACGAAGATAGCGATGAGCAAAGGCGCCTGATTCGGCTCTTCCCGGGGAGGTCTGGGCGGGGGCATATGCAGGCGGCGGCGCACTTCCTCCAGCTTGGCGCGGTCTGCCACGCTATCGGGGTTGAGCGCGACCACCTTCTCGTACTCCGCTAACGCCTTCTGCAAATCGCCCTGCTTCTCGTAGATGAGCCCCAGCAGTGAGTGCGCGGACGTGTTCGCCGGGTCCAGCACCAGCACGCCCTCGCAAGCCAGAGCCGCTTCATGCAATCTTCCTTCCGATTCGTGCGTCAGCGCCTCGTCCAGCAGCTGCTGTATCTTCTGCTGCTGTTCCGGCGAGTCCAGTTGAAACACGCTTTCGTCCAGCGGCGGCATCTTGCGCTCTGGCTGTAGCCGATGCCCACACTGGTGGCAGAAACGGCTGTCGTCGGTATTGTATGCACCGCACTGCGTGCAGAACATGCCATCTCACCTCCTACAAGAGGCGCTGCTGGTGGCTCTCACTGCGCGGCAACAGACCCAGGTGCTCGTACGCAAAACGAGTAGCCACACGCCCCCGCGACGTGCGGTTCAGCAAGCCAATCTGTATCAGATACGGCTCGTATACGTCCTCGATGGTATCCCTTTCTTCGTTGGTCGCAGCAGACAGGGTGTCGATGCCCACCGGACCACCGTCAAACTTCTCGATAATCATGCGCAGGAACCGCCGGTCGAACTCGTCCAGCCCGAGTGTGTCCACCTCCAGCATCTGCAACGCCTCGTCGGCAATGCGCCGGGTAATGACACCATCGCCGCGCACCTGTGCGTAATCGCGTACACGCCTCAACAGGCGGTTGGCGATGCGGGGCGTGCCTCGTGAACGCCGGGCGATTTCCGCCGCCCCCTCGCGTTCGACAGGCACACCCAGTATCTCTGCCGAACGCAGCACGATGGTTTGCAGCTCCTCCGGCGTGTAAAACTGGAAATACAACACGATACCGAAACGCGCCCGCAACGGCGACGTCAGCAAGCCCGCTCTGGTGGTCGCGCCCACCAGCGTGAACGGCGGCAGGTCGAGCTTGATGGTGCGCGCCGCCGGTCCCTTGCCGATGACCAGGTCCAGCTGATAGTCCTCCATTGCCGGGTATAGAATCTCTTCCACCGGTCGGCTCAGGCGATGCACTTCGTCGATAAACAGCACGCTGTTCGGCTCGAGATTGGTCAGTATCGCCGCCAGGTCGCCCGGTCGCTCGATGGCAGGACCGGAGGTAGACCGAATGGGCGCCCCCATCTCGTTGGCGATGATGTGCGCGATGGTGGTTTTGCCCAGCCCAGGCGGACCAAAAAGCAAAACATGGTCCAGCGCTTCCCCGCGCTGCCGTGCCGCTTCGATGAAGACGCCAAGGTTCTCCTTCAGCTTTGCCTGTCCGATGAACTCGCGCAACCAGCGCGGGCGCAGGCTGAGCTCGTCCTCTGCCTCTTCCACCCTGCGACGAGGGGTCACTATTCGCTGTTCTTCGGCGTCATCCGTTCGGCGCATGGTGTGCTTTCCCTCATCCCCTGCCCTGTTTCCACCGGCAGAGGAATACTCCATACATCTGTCTACATTTTAGACGACGGGGCGTGGTGCTTTGTTACCTCTAACGGGTCGTGGTCAACACCTGTAGCGCGTTGCGCACCAGCGCAGCGGTATCCGCCTCCGCCGGCAGCGACTTCGCCGCCGTCTCCACCGCGCGCCGGGCATCGGTGCGAGTGTAGCCCAGCGCCATCAACGCTTCCACTGCATCTTCCAGTCGGCCAGAAGGTAGCGGCTTGCCTTTGGCTGCCAGACGGTCTACTTTGCGTTGCCAGGCGATTTCCGCTGCTTTCTCCTTCAGCTCCATCGCAATACGCTGCGCGATCTTGGTGCCCACACCGGGTGCGCTAGTGAGGCGTTTGATGTCCTCACCGGCAATCGCCATCGCCAGCTGCTCTGCATCCATCACGCTGAGCAGGCTCAGCGCGGCTTTCGGTCCCACCCCGCTGACGCCGATGAGCATCTCGAAGAGCCTGCGCTGCTCAGCGGTGGCAAAACCATACAGGCTCATC
This sequence comes from Bacillota bacterium, assembly GCA_023511455.1. Classification (NCBI taxonomy): domain Bacteria; kingdom Bacillati; phylum Bacillota; species Bacillota bacterium. The sequence continues at coordinate 9,963 of JAIMBJ010000054.1, read as the reverse complement.
TCCTCCTCGCGTACGTAAAAGGTGGTGAGCAGGTGTACCTGCTCACCCACCGCCGGAAGTACTGCCGAAACCGTTTCGGGAACCAGAACACGGTAGCCGACGCCGTTCACATCCACTACAACTGCCGCCGTGTCCTTTTCCACCAGCGTGCCGCGCACATGCGCGATCATCTCAGTAAATCACCTTGTTGAGCGGATACTCGACAAGTCCCTGCGCCCCGGCGCGTTTGAGCTGCGGGATGAGGTCGCGCACGTGCTTCTGTTCCAGGATGGTCTCGACCGCCACCCATTTCTCGTCCGACAGCGGCGAGATGGTGGGGTTCTTCAACGCAGGTAGCACGCTTAGCACCGCCGGCAGGTTGGCGCGCTCCACGTTCATCTTCAGCCCCACCAGCGCGCCTGCGTTCAGCGCAGCAGTCAACAGCATGGCGATGTTCTCGGTCTTCTCGCGCTTCCACGTATCCTGCCATGCCTCTTTATTGGCAATCAGGCGCGGGGTAGAGACCAGCAAAGTATCCACGATGCGCAGGTTGTGCGCCCGCAGGCTGCTGCCCGTCTCGGTGTTGACCACAATGGCGTCCGCCAGAACGGGTACCTTCACCTCACACGCGCCCCACGAGAACTCCACGCTCGCCTGCACGCCGTGTTGCTGCAGGTAGCGTTCGGTCAGGCGCACGTATTCGGTGGCGATGCGCTTGCCCTGAAGGTCTTTGACGCTCTCGATGGGACTGCTCTCCTGCACCGCCAGCACCACACGCACCGGGTTGCGCGTCACTTTGGAATATGTCAGGTCGGCGACCTCGATGACATCTGCGCCGTTGTCTTCAATCCAGTCCTTGCCGCTGATGCCCACATCCAGTATGCCATCCTGCACATAGCGTGGGATTTCCTGTGGGCGAATGAGCCAGGGTTCCAGTTCGGGGTCGTCCACCGTCGGCTCGTAGGAGCGCAGTGAAACATGCAACTCGAACCCCGCCTTTTTGAACAGATCAAAGGTCGCTTCTTGCAGACTGCCCTTCGGTAAACCGATTTTGAGTTTCACACGTTCACTCCCGATGTCTTCCAGAGTTTTGCGTAGATGATTATATCGGGTATCGGGGGCATGCGTCAACCATTGAAAAGAGCCCGTACCACCCCCTCGTCCGCCTTTGGCTCGGGCTTGTCGGTGGTGAGAAGGGCGAAGCCGCCTTTGTAATCCCACATCGCCCAGCCGATGCGGTACTTTTGCAACGTCTTCACCACATCTGCCAGCCAGCGATAGCGCGAATCCGGGGGCGAAAAGGCGCGATACACCCCGAACTCGCCGCAGTACAGCGGCACGCGGTACTGTTTCTGGTACTCCACGACTGGCGTCATCCGCCTCTCGATCCAGCCGATGTCTACCCCCTGTTCAGCCAGCCGTCGCAGGGCAGCAGCGGAGTTCTCGGGTAACCCGGCCAGCAAAGGCTGCGCGTTCTCCATGTTTAGCGGATAGGGGACGTTGCGCAACGGTCGCCAGTGTGCACTGCCCCATGTGGCGCCCTGATGGGTAAACTCGTGCGGCAGGTAAAAATGGAAGGTGTAGACGATGTTATTGTCCTCTATCGGACGGACAGCGGGCAGGTCGTCGGGACCACTCCAGTTGTGTCCGCAGACGATGATGGTGTGCCGCTTATCCACTTTGCGGATGGCTTGTACCAATTGGATGGCTGTGTCCCGCCACGCCTGTGGGTTCGGCTCGACCGGCTCGTTGAGCAGCTCGTACACCACATTCAGCGGGCGGCGGACGTATCGCTGCGCAATGGCTTGCCATAGCTTTTCAAAGTGCGCGTAGGCGGTGGCATCCTGCGCGATTTTGGGCGCGGGCACCGGATGCAGGTCGATCACCACGCCGAGGCGGTTCGCCTGTGCCCAGTCCAGCGCACGGTCGACGTAGGTGAACCCCTGTTCTCGCAGGGAGCCGTCCGGCGACTGAAGCAGGGCGTTGTCAATCGGCAGGCGTACGTGCGTGAAGCCCAGTTTCGCAATCAGTGCGAAGTCCTTCTCCCCAATGTAAGACTGGAGGTGTGGTTCGTCCAGGGAATGCTGAGAGAGCCAGTGGCTCAGGTTAATGCCTTTGGCAAGGGTTCGGATAACGCTTGCGGGTACAGGCATTGCTTGATACCTCCTGTGGTATTTGGCAATTCTCGATTCGGCGCGCACCGTCTTCAGTCCTGCCGCGGGTTGTTTGTTACTCTAACTGTATTGCAGCATATACATCTAATATAATAAGCGTGTATAATAGAAGTGGTACGAAAAATCGTTTGAGGGAGCGGGGGATATGGAATATCGGGTATTTGGCAACACAGGTATCCGCATCTCGAGACTGGGTTTCGGTGCGATGCGACTGCCGATGACCGAGATCAATGGTCAAAGAGTGGTCGATGAAGAGAAAGCCATTGCCATGCTTCATCGCGCCTTTGAACTGGGGGTGAACTATGTCGATACCGCCTGGTTCTATTGCGATGGACAGAGCGAAATCGTGGTAGGCAAAGCGTTGAAGGGCTGGCGCGATAAAGTGTACGTCTCCACCAAGTATCCTGTCGGCAATGAGAAGGGCTATCGTGAATTGCTGGAAATCCAGCTGCAGAAGCTGGACACCGACCATATCGACTTCTACCATTTTCACGGCATCGGCGAATGGTTCCTGAAGCACGAACGACGGGAGGAGTTCATCCGCGAAGCGTTGCGTGCGAAAGAGGAGGGCTTGATCCGCCATATCTCCTTCTCCTTCCACGACAAGCCTGAGGTGATGATGCGCCTGATAGACCTGGGCATCTTTTCGTCGGTGCTGTGCCAGTACAACCTGCTGGACCGCGCCAACGAGGAGGCTCTGGCTTATGCCAAGGCGAAGGGTCTGGGCACTGTGGTGATGGGACCGGTGGGTGGTGGCAGGTTGGCTGGGCTACCGCGTGAGACCGCCGAGCGACTGGGCATCCGCGTGCATAGCAGTGCGGAACTTGCCCTGCGCTTTGTCTTCGCCAACCGCAACGTGGACTGCGCGCTGTCGGGTATGAGCACCATCGAGCAGGTGGAAGAGAACGCCGCCGTCGCTTCGAACATGGCGCCGCTCAGCCCCGAGGAGGTAGCCGCCATCAACGCCGCGATGGACGAAAACAAGCGGCTGGCAGACCTGTATTGCACGGGTTGCAACTACTGCCTGCCGCATTGCCCGCAGGAGGTGAACATCTCGCACATTTTCCAGGCGATGAACTACTATCGGGTGTACGGCTTGAAGGAGTATGCGCAGCAGCACTATGATGCCATCGGCTCAAGGTGGGTGAAGGGCAAGAAGGCAGACGCCTGCATCGAGTGCGGCGAATGCGAACAGCACTGCCCCCAGCACATCCCCATTCGCGATCAGCTGAAAGAGTGCCTCGCGCTGTTTCACCGCTACACGCGGTAGGTGGGGCAAGACGCGAGTAACCAGTACATAAAAAGTGGTGGGCGGTAGTGGATTTGAACCACTGACCTCCTCGTTGTCAACGAGGCGCGCTCCCGCTGCGCCAACCGCCCACGCACCCTTGATTATAGCACATGCTTCACTGGCTGTCAAACTGCCGAACCGCTTCCATCAGCGGCGGACGCTCCCACAACCACCGCACCGGCAACCGAAAACCTGCCAACACTACACTGTGATACACACCCTCCGCATCCTCACGACGACGCTCGTAACGACCATCTTCACCCAGCACGAAAAAGTCCACCCGCTTCGCCTGAGGGTCAATCACCCAGTACTCCCGAATGCCCTCTAACTCATACTCTGCGAACTTCTCGCCCCGGTCGCGCAACAGGCTCTCAGCGGAAGTAATCTCCACTACCAAATCCGCGCCGCCCTCCAGATAGGTGTCGTGCAGGCGGTGCAGGTTCTCGTTTGCCACAAATAGCAAGTCGGGTTCGCGCCCACGCTCACTGCGCAACAACCGCATCTGGAAAGGGGCAGGAACGAGAACACCAATGGGTTTTGTGTTCAGAAAGTGCGTGATGTAGACTGTCAGCCAGCCCATAATCAACTGGTGCTCCAAACCTGCAGGCGACAAAGTGACCACCTCCCCGTCCACCCACTCGGCAAGGGTGTCTTCGTCCAGCTGCGCCAGAAACTGCTCGTAGGTCAGTTTGACCTTCTCAGGCGGAGCCGATTGTGCAGGCAACGCCATCCTCATCACCCCTGCTACATTATGACGCATTCTTCGTGCGCAGGCAAGTGCCGACGATAGCTACCCGAAGCGCAGCCAGTCCCGCAGCAGAAATTGCAACCGTTCCAGAAACACCGCCATACGAGTCATCACGGTGTTGCCGAAGAACGCGCCGAAGCTGACCATCAACAGCCAGCGACCTAGCCTTGCCGTGTGACGCACAGGCGCCCACTTGTGCTCGAAGGAGAAGAAGAAGTACACCATCACGCACACGATGGTGCCGACGAAGATGATGTTGTTCAGGGACATCCACAGCGACAGGGGGGCGGCGCTTCCACCCACCAGCGGCGTGCCGTCGGCGCGGGCAATTAGCGGGCGGAAGGAGTCGGCAATCTGTGGCATGTTCATCAGCAGCTGCTGTTTGAACACCACACCTGCCCCTGCCCCCAGCGTCATGCCAATCACGATGCGTGACAGCCACAGGTATTTGCGGCTGAACTGGAAGTACCACAACGTGCCCAGTAACCCCACCAGCACCCATAATGCCTGCGCACTTCCGGGTGCAAATCCGTTGAACACCGCCGCGAAGCCCCGCGTCATCGGCTCCCACCACAGCGGCTGTAGCACCTGCTTCCACATGATGATAAAGTTGTAACCCACGCCCAGCCCAATCATCACGTTCAGCAGCAGGCGATACAGCTTGTTGTCATTAATCAGATAGGAGTAGATTCCCAGCGTGACGATAGCTGCCAGCCAGATTTGCCAGGTGGTTGCGCCTTCCATCAGCCTCTCCTCCTGCGGGCGGCGAAGTAGCCGATATTGCCCAGTATCACCGCCACGATAATCACCAGATGCCCAAACGCCTGCGGCACAATCAGTTTGGTTCCCAGACTGTTGCGGTCGCGCAGGTCTGGATGAAGCAAAGCGTCATACTCCGCTGCGCCGCGCACCCCCACCAGCATCCCCACCAGCTGTCCCGACAGCAGGTAGCGGTAGTAGGTGGTGGACTGGATGCCAGCGCAGCCAAAAGCGATGGGTGTGCCATACACCCCGTGAATGAAGGCAATCCAGTCCTCCAGTGGCGAGTAAGTTACCGAGTAGATGAGATAGATGTCCTCGATATTGCGCACGCGCTGCATCAGGGGCAGGCGTTCGGCATCGTCCAGCGAGTAGCCCCGTGAATCTTTCTTATACTGCTGGCGGATGTCTTTGGCTATCTGTTGCATCGCCTGCCAGCCGCCTTTGGTGTAACCCAGGTTCACCCAGTCCACGCCATACTTGCGGTCGGGGAACTTCTCGCGCACCAGCTTTTCAATCACCTTGTCGGCAAACTGCGGACCCAGCGGCGTCACCTCCAACGAGATGACAATAAAGGGAATGCGCCTGCGGAAGAGATGTTCGAACACCACCTCGACCTGTCCCCAGTTTTCGCCCTGACTGCCTGCGTCCCAAACGCTGTCCACCAGAACCACCTTGTCTGGCGGGCATTTTTCGATGAACTCATACAGCCGCCGCGTCTCCGGCGAGACGTAGACGGGCAGCTTGATGTTCACCACAAATGGCAACGCGCACGCCACCCATATCGCGGCGTAAATCCAGCGCCGGTCGATGCTTTGCAGTCTGGCAAGCCACTCCATCTTTCACAGCTCCCTGTCGAAGAAGGCTCCTCGTTCCAGCGACAGCCAGAAGCGCAGTCCCACTGCAATCGCGCCTACCATCATGCCGAACCACATGCCGCGCACCGCCGCCGAGTTGGCGATATAAAGGATCCACTGCGCCATGACGGGTAGCTGCAGGTACGAAGGCAAACCATGCGTCAGCCACATCCCAATCGGTATCTGCCCCAGCATCACGATAAACGCAGAGACCATCATCAACATCGCCTCGCCCGATTTCACCCGAAACGCCCGGTACGAAGCGGTCGCCATGTGGAACGTCAGCAGGGAGAAGACCGTGGAGCTCATCGGGCGCAGCAGGTAGTTGAACACCACGTTGTTTACCTCTTTCAGCCACCCACTCTTTTCCCCATAGCCAAACCCAGCCACCATGCCTGCCCCCACTGCCAGAAAGAAAAGCACGCTGCCATACCACTCGGGGCGTCGGCGGCGGATGTTGCTCGAATGCACCATCGCCAGGCTAATCAACCCCATGCCCCATGCCATCGATCCCAGCACGATGAAGAAGTTGTTCACCGAAGTCAGCCAGTCCGACAGGTAGGTCGTCGGTCCTGCGCTCACTCGATCACCTGGGCGCAGCTGTGCAGGCTCTACGCTCTCGGGTGCGCCGGTGGGGCGGTCGCGATACACCTTGAGCGTCGGTTCCACCGGTATCTGCGTCTCTTGCCCATTTACCAGCAGGGTAATGCTCTGCGGAGATACCGACACCACTTCCCCCTGCACGGTGCGCCACGGGATGGTGGGCGGTACCACGAACTCCAGAAAGTAGTAAAGCCCTGCCAGAAAAGTGACCAGAGCGATGAATCGGCGTTTGGTCATGGCTACCGGTACACCCCAATCCATTGCACGAAAAAGTTCTGAGTGCCCATCAAGGTGGTGCTGAGTGCCCCCAGCACGATAACCGCCAGCACGATAATCTTGGCGTAGTCCTGCCCGATGAGACTGCCGAGCATGGTTGGCTCGCGCGTGAGATAGGCACTGGCGGCGTAGAGTTCCTCCCCGATGACCGTGTAGTCGCAGCTGGCGATGAAGAAGGGAACCTGAAAATACTGGTCGGTGCCCGCAATCTGAATCGCGCCGGTGCGCTGTCCGGGTTCGGTAAGCAGGAGCGATGTGTAGTCGTACACGCCGAAGAAGAAATGCGCCGCGGTCTTCTCCCGTTCCATCACGTTGGCGGTAGCGAGCGCCAGCTGGTCTGCCGATGCAGCAAGGAACCGCACGTCATCGGCGTTAAACAGGTCAGGGCGACCCGCCTGCGCGTAAGCCTGCTTGACGATATCCTCCGCCACAGGCACCACCACGGGTATCGCGGTGGTCACAATGACTCGCGAGCCCATTTGGGCGGCTTTGCGGGCGACGTAGCCCAGCACTCCCAGCGCCGCCAGCGTGCCGACGTTCTGCACCTCGCCGACGCCCGGGTGGAAAATCATCGGTCGCCCCATCTCGGTCGCCCGCCCGATGGCTTCGTCGATTTCGTTTAGTCCTGGAATGCGTCGGATGAAGCCTCCCCTGCCCCGTCGCGCGGTGAAAATCTTCCACAGGATCAGGAACGAGAACAGCACGATGGCAATCAACATCTGCAGGTTGGCGTGCTCCATTCAATTACTCCAGTAGGTGGAGTTTGCGCTGTAGAACGTTTCTCCATCGGAGCGGCGGTTCCCTGCTGAAAGGCAGCTACTCTCCCCCTAGACGCTGCCTCAGCTGGGTTTTCAGTTCAGGCGAGAGCATCTCGCTCAGCGCAGATAGCGAGTCGGGCAGGGAATCGCTGGTGAACCAGGCGGGCTTCACACGAAAGCCGGGCAGAACCCGGCTCTGCAGCCAGCCCTCGTGGTCGACTTCGATCGGCGTGTAGACGGCGGCTTCCAGCGCAAAAGCCTCCACACCATAGTGAGCAGGACGCGAGTCGATGAGCCAGTACTCTCGCACACCTTCGCGCTCATACTCGAGGAACTTCTCCACACGGTCTCGCCGTACGCTGTCCTCCGAAATCACCTCCACGATCAGGTCTGGCGCGCCGGTGAAGCGGTCCTCGCTAAGATTCGCTATGTTCTCCCCCAACACGACCACAATGTCCGGTTCGCGGGAGGCAGGGCGTTTGGGCAGGTAAACCTCCAGCGGCGCAGTGCGTACCCTGCCCACTGCCGTCAAATCCAGCAGGATGCGAAGCAACGAAGCCAGGAACAGCACGATATCCTGATGTCTGTCTTTGGGCGGCATCGTCAGGGTAACCTCCCCATCTACCCATTCGGCGTGGGTGTCCTCGTCCTTCCACCGCAGAAACTCTTCGTAGGTCATGCGTATCGCATGACTGCGCACGGTGGATTGCACCATCTGCATCGCCCCCTTCCGGTACAGTCCGGTTTCAGTTTACCACACCGCAAATAGCCCCGTCATCAGGCAGACCAGCATGGTTTCCAGAACTCACGTCCTGTTGCCCAATGAGACCACCTCTCCCGTTTGTGCACTGCGCCATACCGCTTCAGCGACCTGCAGGTCTTTCGCGCCGTCCCAGAGCGTGCTGCGCGGCGTCTCTTGCCCCAGACAGCTTCGCGCGAAGTTCTGCAGCTCACCCATGTATCCAAAACAGCCCACCGCGTGCACACGCAGGATTTCCGTCCAGTCGGGCTGCCACTCGATCCACTGGTTCCTGCCACCGACAGGAGGCTCTGCGACCGGCTCCCCGCGCGGGCGGTAGCGCAGACGAAGCATATCCTCTACCTCCAGCCAGCAATCTACCCCTGTCAACGCCATGCGCTCGTGAATCTTCCACGTTGGCGACTCCAGCGCATTCAGGTTCAGGATTCCGAGCGCACCGCTGGCGAAACGCAGGTTGATGGCGTAACCGAAGCGATTCTCTTCCACCTCGTGCAGGCGGGCATAGACCTCCTCCACCTCGCCGCCGAAGTAGCGAGCCAGATTGAACAGATGCACCGCCTGCCCAATGAGAAACGCCTCCGCCGCCCGAGAGATGCCCCAGATGGCAGGATAGGGACCGTTGGAAAAGCGGATTTCCACCACCGTGACCCGCCCGAACTCCTCCTCCCGACGGGCAATCTGCTTCGCGAGCTCGTAGCCCACAGCAAACCGCTTCATGTAGGCAACTCCACCCCACAAGCCTTTGCGGTCGGCGTGCTCTGCCAGATCCCGCGCCAGCGCAGACGAAAGCGCGGATGGTTTTTCCACAAAAATGGGTAGCCCCGCATCCAGACACTGCTTGCCCACTTCGTAGTGCATTTGCGGCGGTCCCACAATCACCACACCATGCAGTTCCTCCTTCGACAGCATGGTGGCGACATCGGTGTACCAGCGCAATGCTCCAAACCAGCGGGCGTTGCGTTGAGCCAGTTCCTCGCGCAGGTCGCACACCGCCACCAGCTCCATCTCCGGTATCCGATGCACTGCCGGGAAGAGCGAATGGGTTGCATGTCCTCCACACCCAACGAACGCGATACGTGCTTTCTTGACTTCAGCCATCGTTTTAACCTCTCCTCTGAGGCGTCGGCACTTCGTCCGTATATCTTGCATTCTCCGACCCTCTGCATGATTCCGCCTCCTGGAGCAAGCGATGGCGTGCAGCAGATTTTTTGAAAACCCTCTCAAAACCGTTGGCATTTCCGGAAAAAAGCTGTATGATGTAAGCAGACTTCTACCCCTCGTGAAAGGAGCAGAAAAGATGAAAAGCCTTGCTTTGCTACTCAAACGGGGGGGGTACTGAACGCCCTCTCCGCCTTTGCCGTCCTCAACCTGACCCTGCTGGCTAACGCCAGCGCCTCCGCCTCGGTGAGAATGTACGCCCTGTGGTATCCCTCCACCAACTCCGGACAAGACGCAGTGGTTGCCAACACGGGAGCCACCATCGGCGGGCAGTTTGCCGTGCGTGTCGTGGTGCAGCCCAATTCCGGCAGCATCATCACCGCCAGCGTGATACACCAATCCATCACCGAGCAGACTAACGCTCACCCGGTTAGCGCGGGGCAGTTGGCTGGGTTTGAGGTGGCTTCTCCCAATCCGCAATACGGTGACCCGACGCAAAATGTGATCGTGCTGCAAAGTCCTTTTGTCAACCTTGCGGGGCACAACGGGACATACCAGATACAGGTGACGGTGCGTTACGTCACGGGTCCGATACCTTTC